>DATHCF010000290.1:0-4870 GCA_035319705.1 Acidimicrobiales bacterium
TACGCCTCGCCGCCGGGAACGGTCCTGCTGCTCACGGTTCTGCGCGCCGGTAACGTCGCAACCATGCCGGTGACGGTCGCCGCCAAGCCCTCGTGACCTCGCCCGTCCCCGGGGCCGGGGGCGACTCCTTCCTGACGCAGCTGCTCGGCGACTTGATGTCGCTCATGGGCGGCGCCGGCGCCCAGCGGCTCGATCTCGCCCGCCAGCTGGCCCAGCAGGTGGCGACCGGCGGGCTGCCCGAGCCGAACGTCGACCCCGTGGACCGGATCCGTCTGGAGGAGCTGCTGCGGGTGGCCGAGCTGCACGTGGCCGAGCTGACCGGCCTGTCGCCCGCCGCCGACGGGACCGCCCTGTCGGTGGACGCCGTGGGGCCCGGCGCCTGGGCCCGCTACACCGTCGACGACTGGAGCTTCGTGCTCGACGCCCTGGCCGTACCGGTGGAGGGCGCGGGCCTCGTCGAGGCCGACGATGGCGACCTCGACGAGGCCGACGATGGCGACCTCGAGCGTGGCGGCGCGGAGGTGTTGGCGCAGTTCGTGGCCGGCATGGGCCCGATGTTCGCCGCATTGCAGCTGGGCTCGGCGGTGGGGCACCTGGCCAGGACCACCCTCGGGCAGTACGAGATCCCCATCTGGCGACCGCGCCCGGCCCTGCTCATGGTGCCCGGCAACGTGACCCGCTTCGCCGAGGAGTGGAGCCTGCCGGCGGACGACGTGCGGCTGTGGGTGAGCCTGCGTGAGGTCACCGTCCACGGCGTGCTGGGCAGACCACACGTGCGCGGCCGCATCACCGAGCTCATCACCGACGTGGTGCGGGGAACGGCGACCGACACCGCCGGCCTGGTCGAACAGCTGCAGCACCTCGACCTGTCCGATCCCGGCTCGCTCGAACAGGTGCTCGGCGACCCGTCCTCCCTCCTCAACGCCGAGCCCAGTCCGGCGCGCCGGCGGGCATCGGAGGAGTTGAACGCCATCACCACTGCGCTTCTCGGCTACGTCGAGCACGTGCTCGACCGCACCGCCACCCGGCTGCTCGGAGGCCGCGGCGCGCTGGCCGAGGCGTGGCGCCGGCGACAGCTCGAGCGCGACTCGGCCTCGCGCACCGCCGAAATGCTCTTCGGCCTGGACCTCGGACCCGACGAGGTCGAGCGCGGCGCGCAGTTCGTCGCCGGAGTGGTCGAGCGAGCCGGTGAAGAAGGGCTGGCCAGGCTGTGGTCGGCGCCGGCCACCCTGCCCACCCCGGCCGAGATCGCCGCCCCCGGCCTCTGGCTCGAGCGGATCAGCTTCGAGGTGCCCGAGCAGTCCTCTGAGTGACGCCGCTCAGGTGGCGGCGGACAGCTCCTCGTCCTCCTCGGGAATCCCGAGGTCCCACTCGAGCTCGAGCAGTTCGCGCTCGGCATCGCGCACCACGCGCTCGCGGTTGCGACGGAACTGGGGGTCGTGCGGGGGCAGCAGGGTGAGACGGGCGAGTGTCCGGTCGCGGAAGGGGTCGACCACCTCTGATTCGCCCCACACCGCCTGGACGTCCCAGTGGGGCGCCACCGGGCCGAGGTACACCACCTTCACCTGCCCGCGCGGTGGGAGCTGCTCTTCTTGGGGTTCCTCCACGTCGTCGACCACGTGGGGATCCTAACCGGCCCTTGCCACCAGGCCGTCTGTGGAGTTGCTGAGAGTACGCCACAGGCGCCTCATCCTCCGAAGTGGCCGCGAAGCGCGCTGGTAGAGTGAGGCCGGTGGAAGCGGAATGGATGGAGTACGGGCGCTGCCGGGAAATGGACCCCGCCACCTTCTTCCCCAACGACGGCGTCGGAGTGCAAGAGGCACAGCGCATCTGCGCCGAATGCCCGGTGAAGACCCTCTGCCTCGAATACGCCTTGGTCAACCGGGTCGACCACGGTGTGTGGGGCGGCACCTCCGAACGCGAACGGCGCAGGATCCTCCGTCAGCGCCGTCTGGCCAGGCTCCAGCTCAGCCCGAACTGATCGGGCCGGCCGCCGGCGCGCGGTGACGCCCGTGCTGGAATGCGTCGTCAACCTGAGTGAGGGCCGGAACCGGGCGCTGCTCGACGAGTTGACCGCGGCCGCCGGCCACCAACTCCTCGACCGGCACGCCGACGCCGACCACGGCCGCTCGGTGTTCACCCTCGGCGGCGCGCGCACCGAGGAGGCGACGCGCGTGCTGGCCGATCTGGCGGTGCAGCGGCTGGACATCCGTCGCTGTTCCGGGGTGCACCCGCGCCTGGGGGTCGTCGATGTGGTGCCGTTCGTGCCGCTCGACGCCCGGGGCGCGCCGGCCGACGTGGACGCCGATCTCACCGAGGCCGTCGAGGCCCGCCGGCACTTCGCCGAGTGGGCCGCCGAGGAGCTGGCGCTGCCGTGCTTCTTCTACGGGCCCGAACGGAGCTTGCCCGAGCTGCGCCGCCGAGCCTTTGCCGACCTGCAGCCCGACACCGGGCCGGACCACCCGCACCCCACGGCCGGCGCCTGCGCGGTGGGCGCCCGCCCGGCGCTCGTCGCCTACAACCTGTGGCTCGACTGCACCGACCTGAGCGTGGCCCGCAAGGTGGCGGCGGAGATCCGAAGCGACGACGTGCGGGCGCTCGGTTTGGCGGTGACCGGAGCGGTGCAGGTGTCGTGCAACCTGCTGGCTCCGCTGCGCACCGGGCCGGCGCAGGTGTACCGGGCGGTGTCACAGGCGGCGGGCCGCCGCGGCGTGGCGGTCGGGCGAGCCGAACTGGTGGGCCTGGCCCCGGCCGCGGTGGTGAGGGCGGTCCCGGAGGACCTGCGGGTGACGTTGGACATGGACGTGGCGAGGACCGTCGAGGCCCGTCTGGCGGCAGCCGGCCAGCTCTAGGTCGAACAGCCTCCTAGCTGGCCGTCGCCGACGGGGCGAGCTCCTGCCACACGAGGGCGGACAGCCCCTCGATGGCGTCGATGCCCTGCTGCTCGGTGGTGCCCTCGTCGGTGAGCACGGCGATGGTGTAGTCGCGCCCGTCGCCTTGCACGATGCCCAGGCTGTTCACCTGCCAGCCGCCCTGGTCGAGCGGCAGCCAGCCGTTCTTCACGGCCACCGTCACACCGGCGGGAACGCCGGCCGACACCCCCCAGGCCTGGTTGGGGTCGACGTTGGTGAGAAGCGACATGGCGTAGGCCTGTGAGGCGGCGTTCAGCAGCGCGTTGGGATAGGCGATCCGCTCGAGCAACAGCACCTGGTCGGCGGCCGTGGTGGTGGAGAGGCCCCAGTACCCCGCCGCGTCGGGGCTGGTGTCACCGAGGCCGACGCGCTCGTCATAGGCGGCCACCGCCCGAGCACCGCCCAGTGCGTCCCACAGGTCCTGGGCGTCGTCATTGTCGGACTCCTCGATCATCGGCTGGCACAGCGCCATCTGGTCCGCCGTCAACGCCTGACCGGGGCTCTGCGACTGGGCCAGCAGCGTCGACAGGATGTCGAGCTTCATGATGCTGGCCTCCTCCTCCACCACACCGGGCCGGTACAGCGAGGTGGTGCCGGTGTCCGCGTCGTACACCGCGGCGGTCAGATCGACCGACTGCCGGGTGTCGAGATAGGCGGCGATGGCGGGGGCGTGGAAGACGTCCGCCGGTCTGGCCGGGCTCGACGACTCGCCCGAGGCGGCGGCCAGCACCGTCCGGCTCGCGAGACGACGGGCCGGGGCGGAGGTGGTGGGGGTGGAGGAGGTGGCGGGCGAAGAGCCGTGCGCTCTCTTGGTGGCCAGGGTGACAGGAGTGCCGGAGCCGTCGGCCAGGACGTAGCCGCCGACACCGACGGCCAGCACCACCAGTCCCGTACGCGACAGGCACCGGCGCCGGCTGCCGGACATGGGCGGCCGGCGCCGGCTGTGGCGCCCTCGCCATCGGACCGGGCCGAGGGCGGACCGATGCGCGGGCCGCGACCTCGAATGACTACGAGACGACGGCCGGCTCCTTACGAAGCCGAGGCGGCGGCCCGGCGGCTCAGGGCCCGGGCCCGTCGCAACCGGCGGCGTTCGCGCTCGGACAGCCCACCCCAGATCCCGAACTTCTCCCCGTTGGCCAGGGCGTATTCGAGGCAGTCCTCACGCACGACACAGCCGCGGCAGACCTCCTTGGCCTCGCGCGTGGACGCACCTCGCTCCGGGAAGAACAGATCGGGGTCGACCCCCATGCAGTTCGCCCGTAATTGCCAGTCTCGTTCCTGGCGGCCGAACAACAGTGTGACTGCGTCCACCGGTCGCCTCCCCTCGCCACCTAGTGGCATTTGTGTAGTTACAGCCGTGTCATCATCTCCCACGCCTGAGGCGGCTGCAAGGGGAATTTCCGCTTATGTCACACAACGTGAACACGCCATCACCGTGCTTTCCGCGCCGCCGGCGGCGGTAACGCGCGCCGTCAGGCGCCGCGGGGGGCAGACGTGCGGCTGGTGCGCCGGTGTTCGAGGAAGTCGACGAGGACGTAGTCGCCGAGGGTCTCGGGCGTGGTGAAGAAGGCCCGCCCCCGATTCAGTTTGGTCATCTGCTCGACGAAGCCCTGCAGGGAGCGGTTGGCGTCGAGCATGAAGGTGTTGATGGTGATCCCCGCTTTGGTGCAGCGCAGCACCTCGCCCAAGGTGACCCGCACCGTCTCGGGGACGGGCGGGTAGTTGAAGAACACGTCGTACTCGTCGGAGCCGGAGCTGCGCACCAGATGGGCGGTCGGCTCGCCGTCGGTGATCATGATGATCTGCTTGGAGCCGGCCCGGTGCGCCAGCATCCGGCGCGACAGCATGAGCCCGTGCTGCATGTTGGTGCCGTAGACGAAATCCCAGGACACCTCGGGCAGCTCCTCGGCCTTGACCTCGCGGGCCACCTCGGAGAAGCCGACCAGCCCGAGAAAGTC
>DATHCF010000291.1:0-9486 GCA_035319705.1 Acidimicrobiales bacterium
GTTCGCCGCCATCCTGACCGTCACCGGCCTGACCATGGGCCTGTTCGCCTCACCCAACCGGGCCGGTGTGATGAACAGCCTTCCCCCCCAGCACCGTGGCGTCGGCTCGGGCATGAACTCCACCTTCCAGAACTCGGCCCAGGTCCTCTCCATCGGCGTCTTCTTCACCCTCATGATCGTGGGGCTGGCCGGCTCGCTCCCCCCCGCCCTCTACCACGGGTTGGTCGCCCACGGCGTGCCCGCCCCGGTGGCGGCGCGGGTTTCGCACCTGCCCCCGGTGTCGACGCTCTTCGCCGCCTTTCTGGGCGACAACCCCATGCTGCACCTGCTGGGCCATGCCGTGTTGGGCCATCTGCCGCCGGGCCAGGCCGCCATCGTGACGGGCCGCAGCTTCTTCCCGTCCATCATCTCCGGTGCCTTCCAGCACGGACTGCACGAAGCCTTCGACTTCGCCATCGCTGCATGCCTGATCGCCGCCGGGGCCTCATGGTTGCGAGGCGGCAAGTACGTCTACCGCGAGCCCGAGGCGCCCGAAGCCGCCCCACGACGCCAACTGGTCACCAGCAGGTGAGCCAAAGGGCCGAAGGGCCCTAGATGGCCGTCGCCCACACCGCCGAAGGTGAGTGACAGGAGGTGGGACCCTGACCACGCCGGCCATCCGGACACGGGATCTTTCCAAGCAGTACGGCGACGTCGAGGCCCTGTCCGGTCTCGACCTCGAAGTGGGCCCCGGCGAGGTCGTCGGCTATCTCGGGCCCAATGGTGCGGGAAAGACGACGACCATCCGCCTGCTGCTCGGCCTCATCCGGCCGACGCGGGGACAGGCGCAGATCTTCGGCCTCGACTGTCTCCGTCAGGCCGTGGAAGCCCATCGTCGGGTGGCCTACGTGGGCGGGGAGACGAGCTTGTGGCCTTCGCTCACCGGAACCGAGACGCTCCATCTGCTCGGGCGGGTCCAGGGCCGGGTCGACACCGCCTACCGCGACGAGCTCATAGAGATGTTCGATCTCGATCCGTCCCGCAAGGTCCGCGCCTGCTCGCAGGGGAACCGCCAGAAGCTGGCGCTCATCGCCGCCCTCATGACCCGCGCCGAGCTTCTGCTCCTCGACGAACCCACCAACGGGCTCGACCCGTTGGCGGAACAGACCTTCCGCCGGTGCATCGTCGACGCCGCCGGATCAGGGCAGACGGTGTTCCTCTCCTCGCACATCCTGAGCGAGGTGGAAGCCCTGTGCCATCGCATCGGCATCCTCCGCCGCGGTGTCCTGGTCGAGATGGGCACGCTGCAGGAGCTGCGGCACCTCTCGGCGCTGTCCGTGGAGGCGACCTTCGACGGCGCCGGTGCGGTTCCCGACGTGCGGGCCATCCCGGGTGTGAGCGCCGTGGAGGTTTCGGGCAGCACCTTGCGCTGCCAGATGCGTGGCGCCCCCGGACCGCTCTTACGGGTGCTCGCCGATGCCGGGGTTCGGCAGCTCGTCAGCCGTGAGCCTTCTCTGGAAGAGCTGTTCCTCGGCTTCTACGACACCCAACCGGATGCCACGCCCACTCCTGTCCGTGCCGGCTGACCCCGTGGTCCGGCGCACGGCCTACCTGGCCGCCCGCTCCGGAGTGCTGTGGGGATACGTGTTCGGATTGGTCTTCGCCAGCTCCTCGCTCGGGTACGTGTCCGCCTATCCCCACGCGGCGGAGCGCGCCCGTCTGTCTTCGCTGTTCGGCGGCAACGCCGGATTGGCGGCACTGGTCGGACCGGCCCGCCGGCTCCAGACCGTTCCCGGCTACACGGAATGGAAGAGTTTCATGTTCCTGGCCGTGGTCGGCGCCGTGTGGGGACTGCTCACGAGCACCCGCCTGCTGCGCGGCGAGGAGGACGCCGGACGGTGGGAGGTCATGCTCGCCGGTCCCACCACGCCGTCGCGTGCCACCGCATCGGCGCTGGCCGGGCTCCTCGCCGGAGCGTGCGCCCTGTGGCTCGTGACGGGCGCCATCGCCGCTGTGGTGGGCCACTCGGCCAAGGTGGGCATCGCTGCCGGGCCCGCCTTCTCCTTCGCCCTGGCCGTCGTGTGCCCGGCCGTCGTCTTCATGGCCGTCGGTGCGGTGACCAGTCAGCTGGCGGCCAACCGGCGCCGGGCCGCCGGGTACGCCGGCGTCGTCCTCGGCGCCGCCTACGGCATCCGGCTGGTGGCCGATTCCGGCTCCGGCTCGGCCTGGATGCGCTGGCTGTCGCCGCTCGGCTGGGCCGAGCAGATCCACCCGCTCACCGGAACCGACGCCTCGCCGTTGGTTCCGATGGCTGCGCTGACCGCTCTCGGCCTGGCGGTGGCCGTGTCGCTCGCCCGGATCCGCGACGTCGGGTCGGGGATACTTCCCGCCCACGACACCGGGGAGGCGCACCTCGGTCTGCTCGGGGGAACGACCGGACTGGCAGCCCGTCTCGGTGGGCCGCTCGTCGCCGCCTGGACCGTCGCCATCGCCGCCACCGGTCTCCTCGTCGGTGCCATCGCCAAGCAGGGCGGAAGCCTGCTGCACACCTCGACGAGCGTCGAGCGGGTCATGGGCCGGCTCGGCACCTCGGCGCCCGGCGCCAAGGGCTATCTCGGCTTCGTGCTGCTGCTGGTGGCCTGGATGGTGGCACTGGCCGCCGTGCCGCACGTGACCGCTGCCCGCAACGAGGAAGCCGACGCCCGCCTCGACAACGTTCTGGTGCGCTCCATGTCACGCCGGCACTGGCTGACCGGACGCATCGGCATTGCCGTCGGCGCTGCCGTCGTCGGGGGATTGGCGGCCGGGCTCTTCACCTGGATAGCAGCGGCAGCCGACGGCGCCGCCGTGGGATTCGGGTCGCTCCTCGCCGCCGGGATCGCCCTGATCCCCCCTGCCCTTTGCGTCCTGTCAGCCGGCATCCTCGGCTTCGGTGTGTGGCCGCGAGCCACGGCCATGCTCTGCTACGGCACGCTCATGTGGTCGCTGGTGCTCGAGCTGATCGGCGGCTTCTTCACCACCAATCACTGGCTGCTCGACACCTCGGTCTTCCATCACTTGAACGCCGCTCCTGCCCAGGGTGTCGACTGGACGAGCGCGGCGGTGATGGTGGGGGCGGCGGCGCTGACCACGTTGTGTGGGATGGTGGCGTTTTCGCGCCGCGACCTGGTGAGCGCGTGAGCGGGTAGAGGCGGAGCGGCTGACGGGTGTCGGGGACGCCGATCAGTCGAGCCCGAGCATGGCGGAACATGTCGGCCACTGGCCCCAACCGGAGCGCTGCACGAGGGTGGTGGCAGCCTGGTCCTGTTCGGGGGGTGGCGCGTTACTCGGCAATCCGCTGTAGCCGAGGTTGGACCATGTGGACAGGGCGAACTGGTATGCGCCGTAGTACCCGTTGCCGGTGTTGTCCCGATAGTTGCCACCCGACTCGCACATGCGGAGCCGGTACAGGTCGTTGGCGAGTGATCCGTCGCCGGTCAGGATGGCCAAGTCGACGACCTGGGGCGGACCCATCGCCGCCTGCTCGGCGCGCACGTTGTCCAACTCGTCCTGCTCGCTCTGGGCAGCTGCCTGCAGGGCGGCGTATTGACTGCTTGCCGAGGCGTAGGCGCCACTGGCCGCTGCCCGCTCGGCGCCGAGCTGCACGTATTGATGCTGCACCGCGGTCTGCGCCTGGAGATACCCGGCGACGGCATCGGACTCGGCCACCGTGGCCAGCTGCTGGTAGGCGGCGGCGGCGGCGATCTGATCCGGCGATCCGGCAAAGTCGGCCAGCTCCTGGTCGTCGGTGCCCTGCATGTACTGGTTGAGGGCGATCCCCCGCAACGTCTGCGAGGCGTGCGCCAACTCCGCCTGCAAAGTCGCCAATGTCGTCTCTTCAGCTGTGATGGCAGCATCGATGCTGGCAACCTGCTGCTGCGTCTGCGCCAGCTGATCGGCCATAGAGTGCAACTGCTGGGCGTTGCTCACGATCTCGGCCTGCAAGAGCGCCGCCTGAGCAGTGAGGCCGGCACGTGTCGGAGCCGTCGATGCACTGGCTGCCGGACCGGCAGACGCGACGAGACACGCGCCGAGCAGCACGCTCAGCCCAATCGCAATGAGCCCGCCACGCGCCGCAATCGAGCGGAGGCGTAGGGGTCTGCGAACGGAGATCACTTCCCCGTTTCGGGACACGGTGCTTTCGAAGCTATCGAGCCTTCGTTTGCGCCGTCACATCCGCTACGCAACGGGGCGCGCTCGACGCGCGGCGCGCACGTTGTGGAAAACAATTCGTGGCGCTCTACCTGGTATTTCGCCGATCAATCGTCAAATTGAGCGAGTCGTGTCAATCCGAGGGCGTTTTCCCCGTATCTGCTGCCTCTCCTCCCTGCTGGCGTTGCCCTCCCTGCCCGTAGCCTGTGCATCCGTGAGCCGCAGGTCCGACCACTCCGCGGCTTCACACAACAAGTCCCCGACAGCGCACGAGGCGGTGCGCCGTAGCTACGACGCCGTCGCCGCTGATTACCTCGCCACTTTCGCCGACGAGCTCACTCGCAAGCCCCTCGACCGGGCCCTGCTCCGGATGCTCGCCGAAGAGACCGGGCCGGACGCGCCGGTGGCGGACGTGGGGTGTGGACCGGGTCATGTCGCTGCCTTCCTCGCTTCACTGGGGACGAAGGCCGTCGGCATCGACCTGTCGGAGCAGATGATCCAGATCGGCCGTCGCAGCTTTCCGGCCGCGGAGTTCAGGAGCGGCGACCTCTTGTCGTTACCAGCGGACGAGGGGGAGTTCGCCGCTGTCGTCGCCTTCTATTCGATCATCCACCTGGAACCCGACGAGCTGCCGGTCGCCTTTGGCGAACTTCGGCGGATCTTGCGTCCCTCCGGAATCCTGCTTCTGTCGTTCCATGCCGGCGACGAAGCCCGCCAACGCCACGAATGGCTCGGACACGAGGTGGACCTCACCTTCCGCTTCTTCGAGCCCACCAGGGTCGTCGAGCTGCTCGAGCAGGCCGAGTTCGAGGTCGAAGTTTCCCTGGTGCGACGTCACTACCCACAGGAGGTCGAGACCCGGCGGGCCTACCTGCTGGCACGGCCGGCTCGCTGACCGCTTGTGTGCGCCGGCCGCACGTCGCAGAACACGAACCCATCTCGCTCGACCACCTCGCCCACTTCGATCTCGATGGGGGAACGAAATCCCGGGCCGTCGTAGACGAAGGTGTGGAACTCGCCACCCTCACCGCACGGATCGGCGCCGGGAGGAAGGTCGGCCAGGAACCGCTCGTCGTAGAACCGTCCGGCCAACGACGCCGGCACCTGCCGCGGGTCGACGCAGGTGACGACGGCCCGGATCCCCACCTCCAGCATGTGGCGAGCCAGCTCTTCGGTCGGCCGGCCCCACAGCGGGAAGACCGGTGCCATTCCCGTTCCCGCCAGAGCCGACTCGCGGTATGCACGGACGTCTTCGAGGAACAAGTCACCGAAGACGACACGGTCGACTCCACGGGACAACGCCTTCGAGACGGCCTCGGACATCCGGGCTTCGTAGACGTCGTTGGGACAGGGCGAAGGGATGTGCACCACATGCAGCGCCAGTCCGAGGCGCTCGGCCTGTATCTCCAGCAGGATCCGGCGTACCGCGTGCATGGCCACCCTGTCGGCTTCGGAGTTCACCGTGACCAGCAGGCTCTCGACGTCGAGTCCCAACTGCCGGCGGGCGACGTCGAGGGCGAGCGCACTGTCCTTGCCGCTGCTCCAGCTCATCCACGCCCGATGCCCGCTTGAGCTCACGAGGGAGTCGCTCCGGGCGCGCCGGCGAAAATGCGCGGGGGCACGATCGTCAGCGGACGTAGGGACAATGACGACATCCACGGTCGCAACAGTGGCCGCGATCTCGCAGGTACGCAGCGGTCAGCACGAACAGTCCCGTGTCCGGGTCGAGATATCCGGGCTCCCCGGCCCGCATGGCCACGGCGTGGCGGGCGAGGATCTCGTCCCGCCGCGGGTGGCCCGGGTCCAGCCGCCCGGGGTGGGGCTGGTCCAGTGGCCGATCGGCCAACCCCTCTACCGGCATCGGGTGATGATAAGGGTCGAGCCGGCTGTACTGCGCCGAGATGCGCCTGCGTCCGCTTGACACAGGCGCCACCCGAAGGCCCATCCTCCGGCACACTGGGGGCTGTGCGAATCGTCTCACTCCTCCCCTCGGCCACCGAGATCGTCTACGCGCTCGGCCTGCAGGATCAGCTGGTCGGGGTGAGCCATGAGTGCGACTGGCCGCCGGATGCCCGAAGAAAGCCGGTCGTGTCGGTGTCGGCACTGCCCTCGGGTGTACCCGCGTCGCCGGCCGAGATCGACCGGCTCGTGAGCGCCAGCATCGAAGGAGGAGCGCCGATCTACCGCCTCGACGAGCCATCCGTTCGCGACCTGCGTCCGGACCTCGTCCTGAGCCAGGACCTGTGCGCCGTGTGTGCGGTCCCTTCCGGTTACGTCGACGCCGCCCTGCAGGTGCTCGGCTGCTCGGCTGAGGTCGTGTCCCTCGACCCGGGCTCCCTCGACGAAGTCCTCGACTGCGTGATTCGGGTGGGGGCGGTGACCGGCACGCTCGGCCGGGCCGAGCAGCTGGTGTCGGCTCTCCACAGCCGGCTCGATCGCGTGCGGCAGGCAGTGGGAGGCCTGGCGCGTCCGCGCACCTTCGCCCTCGAATGGTCCGACCCGCCCTTCAACGGCGGTCACTGGGTACCCGACATGATCGACGCCGCCGGAGGCGAGGCGGTTCTGGGGGCCCGGGGCACACCGTCGGTGCGGGTCAGCTGGTCCCGGATCCAGGCGGCCGGGCCGGAGGTCGTGGTGTTCATGCCGTGCGGGTACGGCCTGGACGAGGCCTGCGAAGAGGCGAAGGACCTGCTCGACCGCCCGGAACTGCTCGGCGCCGACGCCTTCTTCGCCGTCGACGCCAGCTCGTACTTCTCGCGGCCGGGGCCTCGGCTGGTCGAAGGTGTCGAGGCGCTGGCCTCGGCGTTCCACCCGGAGATCGCCACAGGTTCCACCGCGGCGGGAGCCGCGGGCGGCGTCGTCCCGCCGAGCGGCGTCATCCGCCGCCTCAGATAGGTTTCGCCGAGGTGCGAAAAAGGTGCGGAGCCGGCCGGGCGAGGATGGCTGAAGCCGGACCCGCCTGTTGGAGGAGGTGACCGTGCGGTTCTTCGACGAGTACCGGGATCCGTCTGCTGCCCGGGGTCTTCTCCGTCACATCGCCGAGCTGGCCGGCGACGACCGCTTCAAGTTCATGGAGGTGTGCGGCGGGCATACCCACACGATCTACCGCCACGGGATCGAGCACGTCCTTCCGGAGTCGGTGGAGCTGGTGCACGGGCCGGGGTGCCCGGTCTGTGTCATCCCCATGGGCCGGGTGGACGACGCCATGGCGGTGGCGCGGATCCCGGCGGTGATCTTCACCTCCTTCGGTGACATGATGCGGGTTCCCGGCTCGAGCGGGAACCTCCTCGAGGTCAAGGCGGCCGGGGCCGACGTCCGCTTCGTCTACTCACCTCTGGACGCGCTCAAGCTGGCTCGCCAGAACCCGCAGAGAAAAGTGGTGTTCTTCGCCGTGGGATTCGAGACGACGGCCCCTTCCACCGCGCTGACCCTGATCCGGGCCCGGGAAGAAGGCGTTCGGAACTTCAGCGTGTTCTGCAACCACGTGACGATCGTCCCGCCCATAAAGGCCATCCTGGAGTCGCCGGACCTTCGGCTCGACGGCTTCATCGGTCCCGGCCACGTCTCCACCGTCATCGGCCAGCGCCCGTACCGCTTCGTGCCCGAGCAGTACCACAAGCCGCTGGTGACCGCCGGCTTCGAACCGCTCGACATCCTCGCCGCCATCTCCATGCTCCTCACCCAGATCCGTGAAGGGCGCTGCCAGGTGGAGAACCAGTACACCCGCTGCGTGCGGGAAGAGGGGAACCCGGCGGCACTGGCCGCCATGGCCAAGGTGTTCGAGTTACGGCCACATTTCGAGTGGCGGGGGCTGGGCTTCATCGCGCAGTCGGCGCTGAAGCTCACCGACGAATTCGCCGCCTTCGACGCTGAGCGGCTGTTCGAGATCCCCGGCGTCCGGGTGGCAGACCCGAAGGCCTGCCAGTGCGGTGAAGTGCTGAAGGGGGTCATCAAACCGTGGGAGTGCAAGGTCTTCGGTACCTCATGCACCCCGGAGACCCCGATAGGAACGTGCATGGTGTCGTCGGAAGGCGCCTGCGCCGCCTATTACCACTTCGGCCGGCTCCACCGGGACGCCGCACGGGCAGTCGCCGCCGTTCGTCAGGCCGGAGCCTGACCCACTGCGGCCACCGCCGCCTGGCCGACACTGATGCCGCCGTCGTTCGGCGGCACATGACGGTGCAGAAGCACTTCCAACCCCCGGGCCGCCAGCCCACTCGACGCCAGCTCACTCAGCAACACGTTCTGGAAGACCCCCCCCGACAGCACGACGGTCGACAGGCCGGACCGCTCGGCGAGCTGTCCCGCCATGTCGGCCACGGCGTTCCCGAGGGCGACGTGAAAGCCTGCTGCCATGGCGGCGCGATCAGCCCCATTCGTCAGGTCGGCCAGCATGGAGCCCACCACCGGCCGCGGATCCAGTACGAGCAGACCGTCGCTGTCGGAGATCTCCGCCTCGTAGTGCGCAGCTTCTCCGGGGCAGGCACGGCGAGCCAGAGCCTCGAGCTCGACGGCTGCCTGACCTTCGTAGGTGACGGAGCGGCGCAGTCCCAGCAAGGCGGCCACCGCATCGAAGAGCCGGCCAGCACTGGAGGTGACTGGCCCCGTCCGCCGCTCGACGAGTTCGAGCACCGCCCGCAGCTGCGCCTGGGTGTCCGCCTTGTCGGCACCCAGCCGGGCTGCCTCCTCCATGCCGACGGCGGCCGCCGCCCAGGCCAGCGCCATTCGCCAGGGATGGCGGATCGCCGCGCTCCCACCAGGCATGGGAATCGGCAGGAGATGCCCCACGCGCCGGTACCTGGCCAGGTCGGCCACCAGGAACTCGCCCCCCCACAACGTGCCGTCGTCCCCATAGCCCAGCCCGTCGAAGGCCACTCCCAGTACGGGGCCGAGCCGACGGTGCTCGACCATGCACGACGCCACATGCGCATGGTGGTGCTGCACGGCGACGAGGGTGGCGCCGCTGTCGTGCGCCCATTTGGTCGACAGGTACCCGGGGTGGAGGTCATGGGCCACGATGTCGGGCTCCACTCCGAACAGCCCGCACATATGGTCTATTGCCTGAAGAAACGAACGGTAGGTCGGAAGGTGCTCGAGGTCACCGATGTGATGGCTGGTCACCAGCCACGACTGCCTCACCACCGACACCGTGCTCTTGAGCTCGGCGCCGACGGCCAGGACGTCGCGGGCGCCCGGAGCGGGCAGTATGAGTGGCTCGGGTGCATAACCACGTGAACGCCGGATCGACTGCGGGCGGCCCGAGGTGCTTCGGATCACCGAGTCGTCGCAGCGGATGTAGATGGGCCGGTCGTGGGT
>DATHCF010000292.1:0-6802 GCA_035319705.1 Acidimicrobiales bacterium
TGTCGTCGCCATCGCCCCGGGGCTGTTCGACACGCCTTTGCTCGGCATGCTGCCCCAGGAGCAGCGCGACGCCCTCGGGCAGTCGGTTCTGTTCCCGAAGAGGCTGGGTGATCCACAACAGTTCGGAGAGCTGGTCGCCCATATCGCGCAGAACAGCTACCTGAACGGCGAGATCATCCGCCTCGACGGCGGCATCCGGATGCCCCCGAAGTAGTCCCTCGTCGCTCGTGACGGAATGGACGGTCGAGGAGGCCCGGGCTTTCCTTCCCCGTCTCGAGCAGCTCCTCGCGGTGATCCGCCATGGCGTGCAGGTGTCGGCCCGGGCGCGGAGCAACGGACACGGCTCGGCTCCCGCTCCGTCCGCTACGCATGCAGAGGGCGGAGACGTGCTCGCCGTCACTGCGCAGAGTCCGGCCGAGGCCGGAGCCGATGCCGGCGGCGAAGGCGCGCCCGAGGGGATCACTTCCACCGCAGCGGTGGCCGAACTCGAGGACCGTGGCATCGTGCTACGGGACGTGGAGCGAGGGCTCGTCGACTTTCCTTGCCGTCATCCCGGAGGCAAGACCGTGTTGCTCTGCTGGCAACTGGGCGAGCCTGACCTGGCATGGTGGCACTTTCCGGAAGACGGCTTCGCCGGCCGCCAGCCTCTTCCGTTGCCTCCTGAGCTCTGACCCGCCGGCCCTGACGGTCAGCTCCTGACGGGAGCGCCTGCTCCCCGCGAGACGGGTGGGCACCGGATGCCCGCCGTTAGGCTGAGCCGAGAACCCTCAACGGAGGTGATGGCCACGTCTGAAACCCAATTCGACCTGGTCGTGATCGGGGGCGGCCCGGGGGGATACGCCACCGCTCTCTACGGCGCGTCGGCCGGGCTGTCGGTGGCGGTCGTCGAAAAGGACAAGGTCGGTGGCACCTGCCTGCACCGCGGGTGCATCCCGGCCAAGGAGTTCCTGGAGACGGCGGCCATTGTCAGAACGGTGGCGGGCGCCAAGGAGTTCGGGGTGAGCGCCGGGCAGCCGGCGGTGGAGTTCAGCGTGAGCCAGGGCCGCAAGCAGAAGGTGGTCGACCAGCTCTTCAAGGGCCTGGCCGGTCTCTTGAGAGGCCGCGGCATCGCCGTTTTCGACGGGACCGGCACCCTCCTGCCGGACCACCGGGTGCAGGTCGAGTCCTCTGGCGGGGATCGCCGTGAAATCGCCGGAGCCGGCGTCGTCCTTGCCTCGGGATCCGTTCCGCGGACGATCCCGGGCTTCGAGGTGGACGGCGGCCTGGTCATGACCTCTGACGAAGTCCTGGACCTGACCGAGTTGCCGCCCTCGGTCGCCGTCATCGGAGGCGGAGCCATCGGCTGCGAGTTCGCATCGATGTTCGCCGACCTGGGCACCCAGGTCACCATTCTCGAGGTGCTGCCCACCCTGCTGACCGGCTGTGACGAGGACGTGGTGGCGGTGGTCAACCGGTCGTTTCGCAAGCGGGGCATCGCCGTGCATACCGGGGTGCAGGTCAGCGGCCACGCCCCGAACGGCAGTGGGACGGCAGTGGCCTATGGCGACGGCCAGTCGGTGTCGGTCGACGCCGTCGTGCTGTCGGTGGGCCGGCGTCCGCTGAGCCAAGGCCTGTTGGGGGAGGGGACCGGAGTGCAGGTGGACGACCGGGGCTTTGTCGTGGTCGACCCCTACATGCGCACGTCGGCTGAGGGCGTGTATGCGGTGGGCGACCTGGTCGACACCCCGCAGTTGGCGCACGTCGGGTTTGCCGAGGGCATCGTCGTGGTCAAGGACTTCCTCGGTGAAGATGTCGTTCCGATCGAGTACGGCCGGGTTCCGTGGTGCATCTACTGCAATCCCGAGGTCGCCTTCGCCGGCCTGACCGAGAAGGCGGCCCGTGATGCGGGGATCGACGTGATGGTCAAGAAGGACCCGTTCGGCGGCAACAGCCGGGCCCGGATCCTGGGGGAGACCGAGGGCCTGGTGAAGGTGGTCGTCGAGCGCACGAGTGAGGGGCGGGCCGGCCGCATCTTGGGTGTCCACATGGTCGGACCATGGGTAACCGAGCAGCTCGGAGCTGGCTACCTTGCTGTCAACTGGGAGGCGACACCGGATGAGGTCGCCCAATTTGTCGAGCCGCACCCGACGCTGACCGAGACCTTCGGCGAGACGGTGCTGGCACTCACGGGCAGGGGGTTGCACGTTGGCTGATGTGGTGATGCCCCAGCTGGGTGAGACCGTTACCGAAGGCACCGTGACCAAATGGTTCAAGTCGGTCGGCGAGCACGTCGAGCGCGACGAGCCGCTCTTCGAGGTCTCGACGGACAAGGTGGATTCCGAGGTGCCGTCTCCGGCGTCCGGCGTCCTGGAACGCATCGTGGTTCCGGAGGGGGACACCGTCGATGTGGGCACGGTCGTCGCCGTGGTTTCCGACGGCTCGGCCGCGGCGGCGTCCGGGTCTGCCGCGGCGGCGACCGAGCCGCCTGCCGCCACGGCCGAGCCCGCGGCCGGGGAAGTCGCCGCCCCGCCAAGCGCGCCCAGCCCGACGAGGCAACCGGCGGAACAGGCGCCCGCGCCGGCCGTGCCCGCGCCGACAGCGCAAGCGCCCGAGGCCGCCACCTCGCAGAGCCCAGCCCTGAAGGCTCCAGCCCCGCCGCCTGCCGGTGCTCCCACGGCGGCACCGGCTGACGCCGGCGATGCGGCCGGCGGAGCGGCCACCGGCGCAGCCGGTAGGGCGAACCGAATCCTCTCGCCGGTCGTCCGGAAACTGCTCGACGACAACGGCATCGATCCGGCAGCGGTCGAAGGCACAGGCCTGGGCGGAAGAATTACCCGGGCCGACGTGCTGCGTGTCATCGATGGACGCCGCGCCGGCGGAGTCCCGGCAGCGGTCCGCTCGCCGGCGGCAGGCAGACAACCTGGACCGGGGGCGGCGGGTGCGGCACCCGTGTCGGCGCCTTCCACTCCTGCACCCTCCGGCTGGGCGGGAGCCGACGAGATCGTCCCGTTCACCAACATCAGACGCCGAACCGCCGAGCACATGGTGCGGTCCAAGGCGACATCGGCGCACACCCTGGTGGTGGTCGAGGCCGACTACGAGAACGTGGAGAAGGTCCGGCGGGCTTACGGAGCGGCCTTCAAGGCCGAAGAGGGCTTCACGCTCACCTACCTGCCCTTTGTGGCCAGGGCCACGGTGGAGGCATTGCGGGAGTGGCCGGAGCTGAACTCCTCGGTCGGCGACGACTCGTTGATCGTTCACCACCGCATCAATCTGGGCGTCGCCGTGGATCTCGAACATCGCGGGCTCATCGTGCCGGTCGCGCAGCGGGCAGAGGAGCTCACCCTGCGGGGCATTGCCCGGCGCATCCGTGACCTTGCCGACCGCGCCCGGACGAAGAAGCTGACTGCCGATGACATCTCCGGGGGGACCTTCTCCATGACCAACGCCGGGCCATTCGGCACGTTCGTCACCGCGCCGATCATCAATCAGCCTCAAGTGGGCATCCTGTCCACCGACGGGGTGAAGCGACGTCCCACTGTGGTCACCGCCGAAGACGGCACCGAGGCCATCGCCGTTCACTCGATGGGCATGCTGTGCCTGTCGTGGGACCACCGTGCCGTCGACGGGGCGTACGCCGCTTCCTTCGTGGCCCGGGTCGCCGAGCTGTTGACGGCCCATGATTGGGCAGCCGAGCTCTGACGCCGGCGTGCTTCGCATCCGCTGTCTCGGCCGGGTCGGCTACGCCGACGCCCACGCTTTGCAGCGGGCACTGCAGGCCCATGGCTCCGACGACTACCTGCTGATCCTCGAGCACCCGCATGTCTTCACCCTGGGGGTCCGGGGCGACCCCGCTCATGTCCTCGTCGACCCGGCAGCCGTGGGCGCCGAGATGGTCCGGACCGACCGCGGGGGTGACGTGACCTACCACGGTCCCGGCCAGCTCGTCGTCTACCCGGTGGTATCGGTTCCGCCCGGCTCGTCATCGGTTCCCGCGCACGTTGCCCGCGTCGAGCAGATGGCCATCGACGCCCTCGCCCAACTCGCCCTGCCGGCCGGAAGGCTTCCGGGCTATCCGGGCGTATGGGCCGACCCCGACGGGCCGACGCCCCGCAAGGTTGCCGCTGTGGGTGTGCGCATCGCTCACGGGCGGTCGATGCACGGCATCGCCATCAACGTCGATGTCGATTTGCGCTGGTTCGAACGGATAGTGCCGTGCGGGATCAGCGACAAGGCGGTCACAACGCTGCGGGTCGAGGGTATCGACGCTTCGATGGACCAGGTCATCGAGGCGATCGTCACCTCGGCGGTCCGCCTGTGGTCACCCTCGCTGGGAGCCGAACGTCAGGATGTCCGGCGCCCGCCTTCGGCGCAGGTCGGGTCCCGAGCCGAGTGGAGGGGCCCCGCCACACCAGCCCCTCCGGTGCCGAGGGCGGGAACGTCGAACCATGGTTCGAACCTCCGGGTTCGTCTGCGTCAGGCCGGCGTCGATCCCGATGCCTGTGCGCCGTTGCACGCGCCGAAGCCCGCCTGGTTGCGCGTCCCGGCGCGCATGGGCGCCGACTTCCATGCGCTTCGCCGAACCGTCCGGTCCCTGGACCTGGTCACGGTGTGCGAGGAGGCTGGGTGCCCCAACATCTTCGACTGCTGGGCCGAGGGAACGGCGACATTCATGATCAACGGCGAGCGCTGCACCCGGGCCTGCGGTTTCTGCCTGGTGGACACCCGTCGTCCCGGTCCGCTCGACCACGCCGAGCCCGATCGCGTGGCTTGCGCCGTGGAGCGCCTGGGCCTCGCCCATGCCGTCGTCACCGCCGTCGCCCGCGACGACCTCCCCGATGGCGGGGCTGACGCCTTCGTGCGCACGGTCGGAGCCATACGTCGCCGATGCCCGGGCACGGCTGTCGAGCTGTTGATCCCGGACTGCAAGGGCAACGAGGAGTCACTTGCCCGCATCTTCGACGCCGGCCCCGACGTCCTCAACCACAACCTCGAGACGGTGGCGAGGCTCCAACGTGCCGTTCGCCCGTCGGCCGGCTACGCCCGGAGCCTTTCCGTGCTGGCCCGGGCCAAGGACGCAGGCCTCACCACCAAGTCGGGCTTGATGGTGGGTCTCGGAGAAGCGGAGAACGAAGTGCTCGGCGCGCTGGCCGACCTCGCAGCTGTCGGAGTGGACATCGTGACCATCGGCCAATACCTGCGGCCGACCGCCGCCCACCTCCCGGTGACCCGGTGGTGGACGCCCGAGGAGTTCGGCCGGCTGGCCGATCAGGCTCGGGCCATGGGCTTCGCCCATGTCCAGGCGTCGCCACTCACGCGCTCGAGCTATCACGCCCGCACCGCCGCACACGCCGCCCAGAACCGCCTGGTTGGCGCAACGGCTTGAGCGATGGACCTCGGGATCGAAGGACGGGTGGCACTGGTCACCGCATCCTCGGCCGGTCTCGGGCGGGCGACGGCCGAGGCGCTGGCCGCCGAAGGAGCCAAGGTGTCGATCGGCAGCCGCGGCGCCGAGCGTCTCGAGAGCACGGCTGCGGAGCTCCGACAGAGCGGCGCCGACGTCTTGGCGCTGCAGGCCGACGTCACTCGCCCCGAGGTGCCCGATCGCCTGGTGGCGGCCACCGTGGAGCGTTTCGGCCGTCTCGACATCGTGGTCGCCAACGCCGGCGGCCCGTCCCCCGGACGGTCACTCGAGCTGGACGACGAGGCCGTGCTTGCGGCCGTCGAGGCCAACCTGCTGACCTCCGTCCGTCTCGTCCGGTCCTCGCTCCCGCACCTGCGTGCCCGCAGATGGGGGCGGATCTGCTGTGTCACCTCGTTCTCGGTGGTGCATCCCATCCCCACCCTGGCGCTGTCCAACCTGGCGAGAACGGGCCTCTGGGCGTGGGCCAGGACGGCGGCCGCCGACCTCGCCGCCGAGCGGGTGGGCATCACGCTGAACCTGGCCTGCCCCGGCCCGCATGCCACGCAGCGGATGGTCGATCTCGGCGGGTCCGAAGCGGACGCCATGGGCGACCCTGCCGACTTCGGAAAGATCGTGGCTTTCTTGTGCTCCGAGCCCGCCGGTTTCGTCAACGGCGCCGCTGTGGTCGTGGACGGCGCCCAGAGCGCCGGTTCCTGATCGGGTGATCAGGCCACGAAGTACTTGGCCTGGGGGTGGTGGCAGACGATGGCGAGAGTCGACTGCTCGGGGTGCAGCTGGAAACCTTCGCTCACCTCCACCCCGATGCGGCTCCCCTGCAGGAGCTCGACCACCTTGGCGTTGTCCTCGAGGTTCGGGCAGGCCGGATATCCCCACGAATAGCGCCCGCCCCGGTACTGCTGGCGGAACAGGCCGATGAGGGTCGGACCGTCCTCGTGGGCGAAGCCCCACTCCTCGCGGATGCGCCTGTGCCAGTACTCGGCCAGTGCTTCGGCCATCTCCACCCCGAGCCCATGGAGGTGCAGGTACTCGGAGTAGCGGTTCTCGGCGAAGAGCCGGGCGGTCTCGGCCGAGACCTCCGGTCCCATGGTGACCAGATGGAAGGCGGCGTAGTCGGGTTCTCCCGAGTCGGCCGGCCGGAAGAAGTCGGCGATGCACAACCATGGCGACTTCTTCTGGCGCGGGAACTGGAACCTGGTCAGCTCGGTCTCTCGGGAGTCGTCGGCCCACACCACGAGGTCGTCCCCCTCGGCGTTGGCCGCGTAGTAGCCCCACACCACCTGGGGAACGAGCAGGTCCTTGGCCTTCGCCTTGTCGAGCTCGGCGCGGAGCGTAACGCTCACCCGCTCCTTGAACTCCTCATCGGTCTCTCCGCCTTCGGGCCGGTACCCCCATTGGTTG
>DATHCF010000293.1:0-7803 GCA_035319705.1 Acidimicrobiales bacterium
GGCCGAGGCAGGCCTGACGCCTTTCACCGCCGGCTGAGTGCATCACCCAGCGGGCCGGCGTGCCGCTGTAGCGGCAGATCTGTACATGCGGAGCAAGTTCAGGATCGTCTCCCTGACACGCGCCTAACGGGCGGGACGTCCACTCGCAGCTCGAGAGCGACTCGTCGACCACCTCGCGGCGAAGCTCTCTGATCTCTTCACAAACTCCTCCAGCCAATTCCAATCTCAACAATCAAAGAGGGTTTTCGCGCCGAGGTCAAGCATTTCCGTGTCATAGCGTTGATCGCGAGTCCTCGCGTCGCAGTATGTCGCTTGTCTCGGCATCGTCGATCTACCCACGATCCGACGTCGGATATGTATCGAGCAAACGGTTCGCGCAAGGATTCTGTCCGTGACGGCGCTACCTGACGGCACCTACGACGTCATCGTGGTGGATGTCGAGACGACCGACGACGGCGACGCGCGCATCGAGCTCACCATCACCCTCGGACCGCATATCGGTCGGCTGCTGACACTGCGGCTTCACCACTTGCGACGATCCGACGGAGACGACGAGCCGCTGTCACTGCTCGGTGTGCCGGGCACCCTGACGGTGCGCCAAGGCCGGCCGACCTTTCGCCCCGAGCACCCGTGAGCGCCGGGGTTTCCCCTGGAAAAACACGCCTCTACCTGGGAAAAGGCAACGGCGGCCTGGCCTGGGCGCCGGCCGAGCAGTCGGTGCTGGTCCTCGGCCCGCCACGCTCGGGAAAGACCTCTTCGTTGGTCGTCCCCTCGGTGCTGGCGGCCGACGGTCCGGTGGTGTCGACATCGACCAAGCCCGACGTGCTGACCATCACCGCGCCGTCGCGCCGCGCGCGAGGCGAATGCCTGCTGTTCGACCCGAGCGGGACCGTGGACGCCCCGCCGGACGTGCGACTGGTGCGCTGGTCGCCGATTCCCGTCTGTCGAAACTGGGACGAGGCCAGAATGGTGGCGAGCGCTCTCGTCGGCGCGAAGGTCACCGCACGTGACCGCTCTTCCACCGGCTCCGACCACTGGCACGAGCGCGCCGAGGCGCTTCTGGCCACCTTGATGCATGCGGCGGCCATCTCGGGCGAGCCGATGCACAGCGTGCTGCGGTGGATCGACCGACGCCAAGCAGCGCCGGCCCTCGACCTTCTCGACGGAGGTGGCACCGACGTCGCCGCCGACCTCCTGGCCGGCATCGCCGCCACCGAGAGCAGGGAACAGAGCGGCATCTGGTCGACCGCCTCTGGCGTGCTGGCCGGGTATCGAGGCAGTGCGGCGCTGGCTGGCACCATCGAACCGGACTTCGACGCCGCCGCGTTTTGCAACTCGCGTTCCACCTTGTACATCTGCGCAACCGGGCGTCACCAGTCACTACTGGCGCCCCTGGTGGTCGGTCTGTTGACCGAGGTAACCGCCGCTGCGTACGCCGGCCACGCCCGGGCACGTCAGAGCGCCACGTCGCCCCCCAGCCCGGTGGTGCTGGCGCTCGACGAAGTGGCGAACATCGCCCCACTGCCACAGCTGCCGGCGATGGTCAGCGAAGGTGGCAGCCAGGGAGTGCTGACCTTGGCGTGCCTCCAAGACCTGTCGCAGGCGCGAGCGCGCTGGGGCGTGGCAGCAGACGGATTCCTGTCGTTGTTCGGCACCACGGTGGTGCTGCCCGGGATCGCCGACATGCGGACGCTGCAGGCGCTGTCGGCGCTGGCCGGGGAGGAGGAGGTCGTCACCCGGTCGGTGAGCGCCCCGCTGCCGGCACCGCACATCGGGCTGGGAAGACGCATCGTCGGCGCTATGGGACGAGGCCGGTATGGCCAGGTCCACGTCCCCGTGCAGACTCCCACCGTCACCACTTCCACTCGTCGCCAGCCGCGTCTGCCGGTGGACGCCGTCGGGCGGGGCGTGCCTGGCAGGGCGACAGTGGTGGACGAGCGCAACGAGCTCACATGGGTTCGCCTCACTCCCTGGTTCGCCCATCAGCCGTGGCGGGACCTGGCTGACGGGTGGGGACGGGCCGGTGGACGAAGGACGGGCCGGGACATCGGCGAGGGCGCCACCCGCAGCCGCGTCTCGCCGTGAACCCGCCCGGGTGGGCCACCTGTCTGCTCGGGCCGGAGGACGCCGGGCCGCGACAACAGCCGCAACAGCCGAGGCGCGAATCGAACATATGTTCGCTAGTGTCGGCTGAATGGCCCTCCCCGTTCCGGTCGGGATCGACCCCACCCTCTCTGCCCGGGTGCGGCCTGTGTCCGACCGCCGGGACCGGCAGCTTCCCCTGCTCCCCGCCCTCCGCCCGGTGGTCCCAGGTGGTGGCCTGCAGCGCGGGACGGTGGTCTCGGTGGGCAACGGGGGTCGAACGGCGGCCGGGGCCGGCGGCGCCAGCACCCTGGCGTTCTCGTTGTTGGCGGCGGCCACCGCCGGAGGCTGGTGGTGCGCCACGGTGGGTACCGGGGACCTGGGCATCCTGGCCCTGGCCGAGCTGGGAATCGACCTGGACCACCTGGTGCTCGTCCCTCACCCCGGCGGCCGGTGGGCCGAGGCCGCCGCCCTGGCCATCGACGGCTTCGACGCCATTCTGGTGTGCCCATGTGGACCGGTCCGTGCCCAGGTGGCCAGCCGACTGGCTGCCCGGGCCCGGCAACGACGGGTGGCCCTGGTGGTCCTAGCCCGCCACGCCCGATGGCCCGAGGTCCCTGACCTCCAGCTCGTGGTGGAAGCCGGTCACTGGGTGGGAGCGGCAGAGGGCCACGGGCACTTGGCCGGCCGGCGGGTGGCGGTGCTGTCCAGCGGACGGGGGGGTGCCTCCCGGCCGTTACGCACCGAGCTCTGGCTTCCTTCTGGTTCGGGGGCACCAGCCCCCTCGGACAGCTGAAGGGACAGACACCGCCCCCTTCAGCTGCGAGGACCCTCGGCTGGAAGAAGAGGAACGAAGAAAAAAGAAAAAAAGAGGTATGGGGCGCGGAGGCCCTTGGTGGAGCGACTGCTGGTCATTTGGTGCTCCGGGCTTCTCGAGGAGCAGGAGGACGGGAGGGGTGCCCGGGCCTTCGAGCACGTGGTGGAGCTGGCCGAGGCCTTCTCCCCCGCCGCCCATGCGGTACGGCCGGGGGTGTGCGCCGTGCCCACCCGAGGGCCGTCGCGCTATTTCGGGGGGGACCAGCACCTGGCCACCTCGATGGCCGAGGCGGTGGCCGGTCTCCCCGAGCAGGTGCAGGCCACGGTCGGAGTGGCGGACGGCCTGTTCGCCGCCGTGCTCGCCGCCCGGACAGCCGGGGCTCATCCGGTCGGTCCGGTGGTGGTTCCGCCCGGCGGCACCGCCACGTTTCTGCGCCCCTGGCCGGTCGAGGTGCTCGAGCGGCCCGAGCTGGCCGACCTCCTGCGGCGACTCGGCATCCGCAGCCTGGGTGCCTTTGCCGCCCTGCCCGCCCGGCACGTCCTCGGACGGTTGGGTGCCGAAGGAGCGGTCTGCCACGAGCTGGCCAGAGGGATGCGCAGCGAGCTGCCCGGCTTCCGGCTGGTCCCCCGTCGGACCGGGACCGGGCCGGCAGCCGACTCCGGTCACCTGGGCCCACGCCAAGACGGATTCTGGGGTGAGGCGGCCGCCGCCGAGGCCCGGGCCGCCCGGGCGGTCGAACGGCTGACGCAGCTGTTGCATCCCGAAGCCGTGGTGGTGGGGCGTCTCCAAGGGGGCCGCGGCCCGGCTGAACGCGCCCGTCTGGTCCCGTGGGGCGGACGTGCACTCGATCCATCCGGCCCCGGGCCCGAGCCGTGGCCCGGCCAGCTTCCATCGCCGGCGCCGGTGCTGGTCCTCGATCAGCCCCAGCCGGCGACGGTGGTCGACGCCGGGGGGATCGACGTCACCGTCACCGCTGCCGGTGTGGCCAGCGCGGCGCCGGCCCGGCTGTCACTGGCCGGCGGACCGTGGCAGACGCTGTCGGCCTGGGCCGGCCCGTGGCCGGTCGACGAACGGTGGTGGTCGAAACGGCGCCGGCGCCGGCGCGCCCGCATGCAACTGGTCACCGAGACCGGCATGGCCTACCTGGTGGTGCGCGAGCAAGCCGGATGGTGGTTGGAGGGGGCGTACGACTGAACACGTTCCCTATGCCGAGCTGCACTGCCACTCGAACTTCAGCTTCCTCGACGGCGCGTCGCATCCCGAAGAGCTCGCCGGGGAAGCGGCACGTCTGGGTCTCGAGGCGCTGGCGCTGACCGACCACGACGGGCTGTACGGGGTGGTCCGTTTCGCCCGCACCGCCAGCGCGCTGGGCCTGGGATCGGTGTTCGGTGCCGAGCTCACGCTCTGCCCCCGACCGTCGGGCTCCGACGGATCGCGGACAGCGTCGGGTTCCGACGGATCGCGGACAGCGTCGGGGCCCGGTGGACTGCAGGCGACGCCGCCGCCCGCTGCGCTGCGCACCGCCGTCCCCGACCCCCCCGGCACCCACCTGGTGGTGCTGGCCCGGGATCCGGCCGGCTACGCACGGCTCAGCCGGGCGTTGGCCGAGGCCCAGCTGGCCGGCGGCGAGAAGGGTCGCCCGGCCACCGATCTCGCCCACCTGGCCGCACTGCACGGGGACCACTGGCTGGTGCTCACCGGTTGCCGCAAAGGGGCGGTGCCTTCGGCCTTGACCGGTGCGGGGCCCGGTGCCGCCCGCCGGGCGCTCGACGAGCTCATCGCCGCCTTCGGTCGCCACAACGTGGCGGTGGAGCTGTGGGACCACGGCAATCCCCTCGACACCGCCCGCAACGACGCCTTGGCCCAGCTGGCAGTGGAGGCGGGAGTGGAGCTGGTGGCCACCAACAACGTGCACTACGCCACGTCGTCGCGCCGCCGGCTGGCCGAGGTGCTGGCCGCCGTGCGCGCCGGACGCCCACTGGAACAGCTCCAGGGATGGCTGCCGGCGGCCGGCACGGCCGGCCTCCGCTCGGGAGCAGAACAGCTGCGCCGTTTCGCCCGCTGGCCGGGAGTGGTGCACCGGGCAGCGGAGCTGGGCCGTGCCTGTGCCTTCGACCTGCGACTTCTGGCACCGGGGCTGCCCGATTGCCCGGTTCCCGACGGACACGACGAGCAGAGCTGGTTGAAAGAGCTCGTCCGTGGCGGCGCCGAGGACCGCTACGGCCCCCGGGACCACGAGCGCGTGACGGGGGCCTGGGCCCAGATCGACCACGAGCTCGAGGTGATCGGGCAGCTGGGGTACGCCGGCTACTTCCTCATCGTGTGGGACATCGTCGAGTTCTGCCGCCGCAACGACATCTACTGCCAGGGCCGTGGGTCGGCGGCCAATTCGGCGGTGTGCTTCGCCCTGGGCATCACCCGGGCCGACGCCGTGTCGCTCGGCCTGCTCTTCGAGCGTTTCCTCTCACCCGAGCGCGACGGTCCACCCGACATCGACGTGGACATCGAGTCGGACCGGCGCGAGGAGGTGATCGCCTACGTCTACGAGCGATACGGCCGCCAGCACGCCGCTCAGGTGGCCAACGTCATCACCTACCGGGCCCGCTCGGCCATCCGTGACGTGGGCAAGGCGCTGGGGTACTCGCTGGAGGAGGTCGACCACTGGGCCAAGGGAGTGGATCACGGCGAAGTGCTCGGGGTGGCCCACGGCCTGCCGCCGGCAGTGGGGGAGCTGGTGGAGCAGGTGCTCGACTTCCCCCGCCATCTCGGCCTGCACTCGGGCGGCATGGTGCTGTGCGACCGGCCGGTGATCGAGGTGTGCCCGGTGGAGTGGGCCCGGCACCCGGGACGGACCGCCCTGCAATGGGACAAGGACGACTGCGCGGCGGCCGGCCTGGTCAAGTTCGACCTTCTCGGCCTCGGCATGCTCGATGCCCTGCACCGCTGTGTCGACCTGGTACGCCAAGCGCACGGCGTGGAGCTCGATCTGGCCCGGATACCGCAGGAGGAGAGCGCCGTCTACGACATGTTGTCCAGGGCCGACAGCGTGGGGGTGTTCCAGGTGGAGAGCCGGGCCCAGATGGCCACCTTGCCCCGCATCAAGCCGCGGTGCTTCTCCGACCTGGTGGTGGAGGTGGCCATCATCCGCCCCGGCCCCATCCAGGGTGGTTCGGTCCATCCCTACATCCGCCGGCGCCAGGGCCTCGAGCCGTCCGATCCACCGCATCCCCTGCTGGCCCGGGCGTTGGACAAGACACTCGGCGTGCCGCTGTTCCAGGAGCAGCTCATGCAGATCGCCATCGACGCGGCGGGCTTCAGCGGGGCGGAGGCCGACGAGCTGCGCCAGGCCATGAGCGCCAAGCGCTCGGGCGAGCGTATGGCCCGGTTGCGAGAGCGCCTGTTCGACGGCATGGCCGCCCGCGGCATCACCGGAGAAGTGGCTGAGGAGATCTTCTCCAAGCTCTCCGCTTTCGCCAACTTCGGCTTTCCCGAGAGCCATGCCGTGTCCTTCGCCTATCTCGTCTACGCCAGCGCCTGGCTGAAGCTGCACTACCCGGCCGCCTTCTGCGCGGCGTTGCTCAACGCGCAGCCCATGGGATTCTGGGCGCCCCAGTCGCTGGTGGCCGACGTCAAGCGACACGATGTGGAGGTGCGCCGCCCGCACGTCGAGTTCTCCGAGGCCCAGGCCTCGCTCGAATGGGACCACAACCTGTCACCGTGTGAGGGGCAGGCACAGCCGGCCGTCCGTCTCGGGATCTCGCAGGTGCGTACCGTGGGCGAGGAGCTCGCCGCCCGCATCGCCGCCGAGCGTCCGTACGACTCGGTCCAGGACCTCGTGCGCCGGGCTCGTCCGAGCAGGACACAGCTGGAGGCGTTGGCCACCGCCGGGGCGCTCGTCGGGCTCCCTCCCCGTGCCGGATCGCGTTCGCTCGCCGGACGCCGTCAGGCGTTGTGGGCGGCGGGGGCACTGTGCCAAGGCGGGGCCGGACGGCTTCCGGGCATCGTCACCGGCGAAGAGGCGCCGGTGCTTCCCGACATGGAGCTGTCAGAGGAGGTGGAGGCCGATCTGTGGTCCACCGGGATCGCGGCGGAGACCTCGGCTATGGAGCTGGTGCGCCACCAGCTCGACGCCTTGGGAGTGGTCCCGGCTGCCGCCCTGGCCGGTGCCGAGACCGACGGCAAGGTGCTCGTGGGCGGGGTGGTGACCCATCGCCAGCGGCCCGACAGCGCCAAGGGGACGGTGTTTCTGAACCTGGAGGACGACACCGGGATGGTGAACGTCATCTGCTCGCCCGGTACGTGGCAGCGCTTCCGTCATGTCGCCAGGCGCGCACCGGCGCTGCTGGTGCGTGGCCGCCTGGAACGGACCGACGGGGTGGTGAGCGTGGTGGCCGAGAAGATCTCGCCGCTCGACCTGGCGGTCAGCGGGCCGCCGTCACGAGATTTCCGCTGACGGCTACTGCGGGCTCGCCGCACACCTCGCCATTCATGTTGTCCGGAAATTGCCTAAAGGCATAAAGCCCGGAGCCAGGTCCGTCGATATCCACGACGGCGGCCGCACTCGGCTGACACGACTGAGGACGGGACATGTCGAGCGGGCAGCTGGGAATTCACGGCGATGCCGGCTCCGCCTGCCGCAGCGAGGATCGGCCGGGGCGGTCGTGTGCCGGCGGGAAACAGCGGCGAAACGGCGCCTAGGTCCCCGTGCGACCGGGTACCCGCCCCATGATGGCGGCAGATCCACCACCGCTCTGGTGGAAGCCGAGCCGCCACCGTCACGCGGCGTGGTGCCCATTGTTCGGGGCTTGCTCCAGCAGGCGTCCGGCCCCGCCGATCCGTCAGACAGAGCGGAGGTGAGGGCATGGCCATCTGCAACGGATGCCTGGTACTGCACCGGGACGGAC
>DATHCF010000294.1:0-2463 GCA_035319705.1 Acidimicrobiales bacterium
CTGAGAAGCACCCTGTTCGTGTCGGCTTCGGGTCCGGCCCTGCCGGTCAAGGAGACTGCCGGTGACTCGACGGGAACAACAACGGCGACCTTCAACGACTGGGGCGAGCCGGTTCGGGTAACGGCACCGGCAGGAGCCGTATCAGGAGACGCGCTGTCCGCGCTGCTCGGCGGGACCTCGAACCCAGCTGGGGATCGGGCGGCCCGGTCGAACCTCACGAACGCCCTCACCGAGGTGAAGGCGATCTACCAGAACAGCCAGAGCTACTCGCCCGGGCAGGTCCCGTTGACTCCCGCGGGCCTTTCCTCTCAGGCACCGGAGTTCGCGTGGACGACCCAGGCCTGCGCTGCGGCGTCACCAGCAAACTGTGTAAGCGTGCAGGTGGTCGACGCCGCCCAACCGGGTGACGGCCAGGGGATCATTCTGGCGGTCTACAGCCCCGGCAGTCAGAACTGCCGGTACGGCCTGGACCTTGAATCGCCGGCCTCATCGTTCACAGACACGGCATCCGACATCGCCTTGGTGTCACCGGGACGCTCTCCCGCCGGGGTCTCGACGCCAGGCGTGTTCTATGCCGAAGAGCCCACTGGAGCGGTGTCGGGCGGCCCGTCGACCTACTGCAGCGGAGCCTGCGCGGCGACCCAATCTACCTTCAGCTGGGGTCCCAGTTTCAGCAATGCCGGGACCGGTGCCTGACCCTCTCTGAGTTTCTGGTCAATGTCCCCGCCGGAACGCTCGTCCTAGCGACGCGGCCGGACGCGCGTTTGGGTTTCCACCAAACCCTTGCGGAGCGCCTCTCCGAGTCGCTCAGCGGTCAGCCCGCACACCACTCGGGGGGACGCAAACGGCCAGGAGGAGGAGTGAAGGGGTCTCAGCCTCGATCCACCGATGAACGACCGGAGTAGATAGCCGCGCATCCGCGGAAAGCGCCTCCCTGCTTGGGAAAATAGCGGTGTCGAAGTCGCTGTTCTCGCCAAGCCAGGAGGCACCTTCAGTGAAGGCAGTATCGCGCGGAATCGACCGCATCGAGGTGACCTTCGACGAGCCCAACCTGGTGGCCAATGCCGGGCTGGTCCTGGTGGCGACGCTGGTGGTTCGCCTGGGCCTCGAACGCCTGATCAACGCCACTGTCGACCTCTCCGGTCGTGTCGGTGGGGCTCTGCCGGGACGCAAGATCCTGACCCTCGTGCACGCCATGGCGGCGGGCGCAAGCCACATCGACCATGCCGACATGCTGCGAGCCGGGGGCAGCGGTTCGGTTCTCGGGCACCGGGTGATGGCGCCATCCACCTTGGGGACGTTCCTCCGGTCCTTCACCTTCGGCCACGTCCGTCAGCTCGACCGGGTCCTCGGCGAGGCACTGCGCCGGGCCTGGGCACTCGGCGCCGGCCCGGGGTCCGACCCGCTCGTGGTCGACGTCGACTCGACCATCTGTGAGGTGTGCGGCAAAGCCAAGCACGGGGCCGGCTATGGGCATACGAAGAGGCTCGGCTATCACCCGATCCTCGCCACCCGGGCACAGACGGGCGAGGTGCTCCACGTGCGCATGCGCAAGGGTCAGGCCAACACCCAACGCGGCACCAGGCGCTTCGTGGAGGAGCTGGTGGCCCGGGTGCGACGGGCGGGAGCCAGCGGGGACCTGTTCATGCGCTTCGACTCGGGCTTTTGGTCGAATGACACCATCGCCACCCTGGAGCGCCTGCAGGTCAGCTTCACCATGGGCGTGGCCATGGTGAAAGCCGTGGTCAGTGCCGTCGAAGGGATCGACGAGTCGGCGTGGACCCCCATCGAGTACACCGCCGACGGTGAGGCAGAGGTGGCCGAGTGCGACTACCGGGGCCGGCGCCTTGTCGTGCGCCGGACCCGGCTCATCGGGCGCCAAGCCACCTTGTGGCCGCAGTGGCGGCACTTCGCCTTCATCACCGACTTGGGTGGTCCGGCGACAGAACTCGACGCCTTCCACCGGGACCACGCCACGGTGGAACTGGCCATCAGGGACCTGAAGGAGGGTGCTGGCCTCGAGCACGTCCCCTCGGGCCACTTCTTCGCCAACGCGGCGTGGCTGGTCTGCGCCGTGCTGGCCCATGACCTCATCCGGTGGACGGCCATGCTCGGCGACATCACCCCCGAGAACCACCTCACCGTGGCCCGCACGGTGCGCACCCGCTTCCTCTCTGTCCCCGGTCGCCTCGTCAGCCGCTCCGGACGCCCCACGCTGCGGGCCCCGCTCGAGTGGCCGTGGGCCGGGACCTTCGACCGGGCTCTCACTCTTCTGCGCGCTCTGCCGCTCGTCCCGGTGTAGGAGAGGCTCTGGCGGCCGGCGCACCGCAGACGATCGCAGGACGGCGCTGACAACCGAAGCCGACTTCACGAAGCCTTGGTCGTGCACGCCCTGCTTGCAGTTGACGGACTCAGCAAGCCGTGATTCGACTCATCTTGCCAACGCAGCGGCCGGCCAGGTTC
>DATHCF010000295.1:0-5476 GCA_035319705.1 Acidimicrobiales bacterium
GCGGGCCTCGTCGAAGGCGGTGATGTTGGCCACCTGGTGGTCGCCCCAGGCGATCTCCATGAGCACGTGGTGGTCGGGCCCGGGGACCACACCCGGACCGTCGCAGTGCCCGGTCGTCTGCTCGGACGCCGGCACCACGCCCAGGCCCGTGCAGTCGGGCAGCAGGCCGCTCTCGGCCGAGGCCGTCATGTGGCTGGCGTAGCCGTCGGGGTCGGCCCGGTCCCACAGGGTCTGGATGATGTCGAGGATCAGCTGGCGCTGGGCCTGGTCGGGATAGAAGAAGTCGAAGACGTTGGAGTATCCGACCCCGGTGAGGTTCCCGGGGCTGGTGGCGTTCTCCTCGAAGAACTGGGTGATGGTGTCGGGAGCGACGTAGTCCACCGACCGGGGGAGCAGGGTGGAGTAGTCCATGCCGTTCACGCCCAGGGCGCAGCGCCGGGCGTCGATCGACACGGCGCAGACCGTGCCGCCGTAGATGCCGCCCTGGCTGTTGCCGTCGTAGTCCACCCCGTCGGACAGGTCGATGAAGGTGTCTCCGGGCGCGTACTGGAAGGCCGCATCGGAGGCGAAGCCTCCGGGATCGATCATGAGGCGCTGCAGGTACAAGAAGTCGAGCTGTCCCTGTTGCGCCTCGTCGGCCAGGACCGGGAAGTTGGACAGGTTGGCCAAGGCCAGCAGCGCATTGGGGATGTCGGAGTTGGCCCATCCGAACCAGTCGGTGGCGCAGTACATCATGTTCTCCCGGTCCGCCATCTCCTCCTGGGGCGAGACGGTCACCTCGGTGTAGCTGCCGAAGAGACCGTGCCCGTACTCGACCGGTCTCAGGAGCTGGCCCTTGTCGAAGGCGTTTCGGCCCACCACACAGATGAAGGCCGCCTGGTAGGTCTGGCCCTGGACCTGACTGGGTGTGGCGTCGGGATCGGCGGGATCGGTGTAGTTGAAGGTCCCTGGTGACGGACAGTCGTCGAACGGGCTCCCGCCCGCGTCGCCGACCAGGGTCCCGAAGGCGTCGTCGGCCGGCGCGCCGATGGCGTTGCCGAGGCCCGAGAACTCGTTGTCGGCGGCTGCTACCGCTTCGTCGCACTTGACCGGGGGGGAGCAGGTCGGCGCGATGTAGCAGGGCACCGCGAAGGTCCCCCGGATCTCGCGCGCCACGAGCGGGTTCTGTGACTGGGTGAAATCGGTGACCGAGCTCACCTGGAACGACGGCGCCGCGCCGTTGTCCTCGCCGGTGTCGATCTCGGCCTTGGTCTCGCCCAGCTGCCCGAAGGCGTCGTCCCGGATGGCGAGCAGGCGCCCGGTCACATTCTGGGTCGAAGCGGTGGTGAAGTCCCAGGCCAGATACAGATCTCCCGGGTTGGTCGACACGGTCCAGCCGGCCTCCTGGAGGTCCTCGAAGATCCGGTCCATGTGGCTGGTGCGCGGATCGCCGGGGGCGCCGATGCCGAGGCCGGAGAGGCCGCCGCCGGCTGGGACGGTGGGGTCGAGAAAGGCGTTCACATAGAACTCGAAGGCGGAGCTGGGCTGGGCCAGCGACCCGGCGTCGGTGTGGAGGTCGCGCAGCGCCACGATGTAGCGCTGTCCGTCGAGGAGGTTCTTCGCCGGGTGGATCATGAGGTCCTGCTGGACCTGGCCGTCCGTGCCCGCCGGCAAAACCCCGGCCTCGGTCGTGTACTGGTCGATCTCGGCCCACACCGGCCAGGTCTGGCCGGTGTGGGCGTCGATGAGGATCACCCCGAGGTCCGCCGGGTTCTCGTCGTTCATGGCGAGGTTCACGTCGGTAGGGAGCCCTGAGGCAGCCAGATCGGCGTTCTCGGTCATGCCCGGGACCACGGTCAGGATGGTCGACCCGGCGCTGAACCCGTCACTGCGGTTGTAACCGGTGGGGTCGATGGGCTGACCCTCCACGTTGCGGGGCATGGCCAGGACGTCGAAGTCCAGCCTCCGGCCGGTGGCGCTCGTGGGGTCGGGGCGGGTGAACCAGTCGTCGGGATACGGCAACATGCACTGGGCCGGGTCGATGGGGTCGCAGCCCGAGGGGTTCGAGGCGAAGCCGGGATTGGCCGGATCGGACCATCCACCCCAGTTGTCGTCGTCGTGGTTCACCCAGCTCGTGCTGGCCGTGTTCTCGATGTTCTTCGGTGCGGACGTCAGCCACACCCCGAACAGGCTCATGAGCGCCGGCGCCAGGAGCAGCTTCACGACGACCGCCGTCTTCCGTGGCCTGCGCAGGCCTCCGCCCAACAGGGACATGTCCGCCGCCTTTCGAACACTCGCCACCCTGGTTCCGCCGCCAGGGAGCCGGCGCGTCAGCCGCCTGGCGCATCGCCGGCCATCAACATAAACCACCACGCAGCGCGGCGGCTGCCCGGGTCAATGTGCCCGTCTAGCAGGACTTTCGCGTCCGTCACCGCCCCGGTGTGGCTCAAGTGGCAGATGGTGCATGTCGATGATTTCGTCGGTTGACCAGCCTCGTCATCAACCAGGCCGTGTCCCCGCGCCTGGAGCGAGCGCTGGCGGCGGGACAGAGGAGCTGAGGTGGTCGAGCCACCCGAGCACAACGGCGGGCAAGCCACGGCGAAGGGTGTTCCCCTCTGGGGTCTCGGCATCGGCGTACCGGTCTTCGTCGTGCTGGCCATCGCCCGCCATTTCGGCTTCGTCGAGCGGGCACCTCTTGCCCTCATCCTGGTCGAACTGCTGGTGGGCCTCGGGGCCATGGCCCTTTTCACGGCGCGCTTCCCGCCCGGCACGCAGAAGGCCAGGCCACGGCTTCTCCTTCTCCTGCAGATGCTGCTGGTGGGCGTGATCATCTACACCCTCGGGTGGGGATCGGTACTGGCGGTCGGCTTCGTCTTCCCGGCCTCCAACATCATCAGCGCCGACGGGTCGGAGGTCGGCCCCTGGGCCATCGCCTGGATCGTCGTCACGGTGGCCGCGGGCGAGCTCGCCGTGGGGCTCGGCATCGTCAAGTCCATGGTGCCGGGCGCCGTCGGTCACGGTCTCGCCCTGTTGGAGATCACCGGTACGTGCGCAGCGGTGTGGATCATCACCCGTCACCAGCAGGCCAAGGAAAGGGCCGAGCGATCCCTGTCCGAGAGTGCCCAGCGCTTCGCCGCCCTGGTCCAGCACGCCTCGGACATGATCGTGGTCGTCGGCCCCGACAACACCATCACCTACGCCAGCCCGGCCTTCGAGACCAACCTCGGCTACCTGAAGACACGCTGGCAGGGTATGGATGCCCGGCGCCTGCTGTCCGCCGAGGACGTGGAAGCGCTCCGGACGAACGGCACCGGAGGGGCGCCGCGACACCTGGAGCTGCGCATCCGTCATGCCGACCGGACCTGGCGCTGGTGCGAGGTCATCTTCTCCGACCTGGTCGAGGTGCCGGGCGTCAACGGATGGGTGGCCAACATCCGTGACATCACCGAGCGGAAGCTGGCGGCCGAGGAACTGCGTGAGGCCCACGAGCGCTTCCGCTCCGCCTTCGAGAACGCCCCCATCGGCATGGGCATGTGCGATCTGGAGGGCCGGATCATCCAGGTCAACGCCGCCTACGGCAGGATCCTCGGGAGACCGCCCGAAGAACTGGTGGGCGTGTTCATAAACGACCTCACGCATCCCGACGACCGGCATTCGACCTCCGAGGCCATGCGGCGGTTCGTCCACGGCGAGGGCGAAAGCTTCGAGCTGGAGAAGCGCTACCTGCACAGTGACGGGTACGACGTGTGGGTGTCGCTCAAAGTCTCGGCCGTGCGCGACTCCTCCGACAAGCCCTTGTACCTCATCGGCCAGGCGGAGGACATCACCGAACGACGGGCGCTGCGCGACCGTCTCGCCCATGACGCCGTCCACGATCCGCTCACCGGGCTGCCCAACCGGCTTCTGTTCATGGACCGGCTGGAGCTCGCCCTGCGCCGGGCCCAGCGGGGCGGCCAGCTGGTGACGGTGATGTTCCTCGACCTCGACCACTTCAAGCTGGTGAACGACAGTCTGGGCCACGACGCCGGCGACCAGCTGCTCGAGGTGGTGGCCGCGCAGCTGGCGGCAGGGCTCCGGACCAGCGACACCCTGGCCCGCTTCGGGGGCGACGAGTTCACCGCCCTGTGCGAGGTCAACAACCGAGACGAGGCGCTCGAGGTCGCCAACCGTCTTCTGGCCACGATGAGCAAGCCCGTCAACCTCGACGGCAACGACTACTACCTGTCGGTGAGCATCGGCGTCGCCGTGTCGGAAAGCGGCCACGAGCCGAGCTCCGTGTTGCTGCGCAACGCGGATGTGGCCATGTACCTGGCCAAGGAGGCCGGGCCGGGGCACATCCGGTTCCACCACAGCGAGAGCGAAGCGGGTACCGTCTACCAGCTCCGTACCTCCAACGAGCTGCACCGTGCCCTCGAGCGGGACGAGCTGGAGCTCCACTACCAGCCACTGGTGGACCTGCACACCGACTCGCTGGTGGGCCTCGAGGCCCTGGTGCGCTGGCAACACCCGAACCGGGGCCTGCTGCTGCCGGGAGAGTTCATCGCCCTGGCAGAGCACAGCGGCTTCATCATCCCTCTCGGCACCTGGGTGCTGCAGGAGGCCTGCCGCCAAGCGGCCGTGTGGAACAGCCGGAGGACGCAAGCCGGGCAGGAAGCGGGCCGCCTGAACATGAGCGTCAACGTCTCCGCCCGCCAACTCTCGGACCCCGGGTTCCCGGACGTCGTGGCGCAGGCCCTCAGCGACAGTGGGCTCGAGGCCGACCAGTTGTGGCTGGAGATCACCGAGACCACTGTGATGCGACAGGACCCGGGGACGACGACCATCCTCCGGTCACTCAAGGACCTGGGCATCCATCTGGCCATCGACGACTTCGGCACGGGCTACAGCTCGCTCATCTACCTGAAGCAGATCCCAGTGGAGACCCTGAAGGTGGACAGGGGGTTCGTGGACGAGATCGACTACAGCTCCGACGACGTGGCCATCGTGCGCGCCATCATCGCCCTGGGCGAGACGCTCGGCCTGTCGGTCATCGCCGAAGGAGTGGAACGCGACAGCCAGGCCGAGAAGCTGCGGGATCTCGACTGCTTCCTGGCCCAGGGGTATCTGTACGGCAGGCCACAACCAGCTCGGCTTCTCGATCCCTACCCCACCGACGACCTGACCGGCTGGGCGGCCGCTCCGGTGTCGACCCCGGCCTGAGAGACCCGGCGCTTCGCCTCAGCGGGCCAGCGCCGGCACCACTTCCACCCGGGGAAGGGCCAGCAACGCACCCGGAGCCAGCCGGATCTTCATCGAGCGACTCCCACCCCCGAGGACGATCGAAGGCCGCCCCATGACCTGCGCGTCGACCCACACCGGCAGCTCGTCCGGCAGGGCCAGCACGGTGACCCCGCCGATCATCATCCCGGTGCGCTGCATCGTCTCCTCGGCGGAGGCAAAAGACGCCTTGCGCACGCCCAATCGCTGTCGCACCGTGCCGTTCACGTCGAGACGGGTG
>DATHCF010000296.1:0-2560 GCA_035319705.1 Acidimicrobiales bacterium
CAGGCGGGCCTCCTCGTGGAGCTGGCGGGCGCGCGCCCGGTCCACGGCATAGGGGCTGATGAGGGCCACCAGCGCCACTGCCCCCGAGTCGGCGAAAAGCTTGGCGATCTCTGCAGCTCTTCGGGCGTTCTCGGCCCGGTCTTCACGCGAGAAGCCGAGATCCTCGTTGACGCCATGGCGAAGGTTGTCCCCGTCGAGGACATAGGCAGACCGCCCCTCCTCCACCAGGTCGGCCTCCATGTGCTTGGCGATGGACGACTTGCCCGAGCCGGACAGCCCGGTGAGCCATACCGTCGCGCCGCGGGTGGAGAGGGCGTCCCACCGCTCGTCCCGGCTGATCTTGCTGGTCGACCAGTGCACTGCTGACTGACGACGGGTCACCTCAGTGCATCCTCTCCAGGATCATGCCGGCCCCCACCGTGTTGTTGGTCGACTCGTCGACCAGGATGAAGCTCCCGGTGGCCCGGTTGCGCCGGTACTCGTCGTAGAAGAGCGGCACGGTGGCCCGGATCCCCACTCTGCCGATCTCGTTCAGCGACAGTGTGCTTGCGTCCAGGTCCCGGTGCAGGGTGTTGACGTCCAGCCGGTAATGGAGCGCTTGCACCAGCGCCCGGCCGGCGCGCGAGGTGTGCTTGATGGCGTACTTGCCCCCCACCCGCATGGGCGTCTCCGCCATCCAGGCCACCATGGCGTCAAGGTCCTGGCCCACAGTGGGACGGTTGTGGACCCGGCAGATCATGTCGCCTCGTGACACGTCCACGTCGTCTGCCAGACGTATGGCCACCGACATGGGCGGAAAGGCCTCCTCCACCGGCCCGTCGAAGCTGTCGATGGCCTCGATCACCGAACTCAGGCCCGACGGCAGCACCAACACCTCGTGACCGGGCTGGAAGGAGCCGCTCGCCACCTGTCCGGCGTACCCGCGGTAGTCGTGGAACGCAGTGCTGTGCGGGCGCAACACGTACTGCACCGGAAAGCGGGGGTCGATCAGGTTGCGGTCAGAACCGATGTAGACGTGCTCGAGGTGATGAAGGAGCGACGGGCCTTCGTACCATTCCATGTTGGGCGAACGCCCCACCACGTTGTCCCCCTGCAAGGCGGACACGGGGATCGACGTGAGGTCCTCCACTTCCAGCCGGGTGCAAAACGACTCGAAGTCGTCACGGATCTCCTCGAAACGATCCTGGTCGTAGCCGACGAGATCCATCTTGTTGACGCACAGCACCAGGTGCGGCACGTGTAGCAGCGACGCCAGTACGGCGTGGCGCCGGGACTGCTCCACCACCCCGTTACGGGCATCGACCAGGACGAGCGCCAGGTTGGCGGTCGAGGCACCCGTCACCATGTTGCGGGTGTACTGCACGTGGCCCGGGGTGTCGGCGATGATGAACTTGCGCTTGGGGGTGGCAAAATAGCGGTACGCCACGTCGATGGTGATGCCCTGTTCGCGCTCGGCCCGCAGCCCGTCGGTGAGCAATGCCAGGTTCACCTGCTCGTACCGCCGGGCCCTGCTCTCGCGTTCGACCGCCTCGAGCTGGTCCTCGAAGATGGATTTGGTGTCGTACAGCAGGCGCCCGATGAGAGTGCTCTTGCCGTCGTCGACCGACCCGGCCGTGGTGAAGCGGAGCAACTCCACTAGAAGTAGCCCTCGCGCTTTCGGTCCTCCATGGCCGTTTCCGAGAATTTGTCGTCGGCGCGGGTGGCCCCCCGCTCACCGATCCGGGCGGCCAGGACCTCGGCCAGTATCTCCTCCAAGGTGGCCGCCAGGGACTCGACCGCCCCGGTGCACGTCATGTCCCCCACTGTTCGGTACCGGACCGTGGCCTCGAACAGTTCCTCGTCATCTCGGGGACTGGTGTGCGGGCCGACGCCGAGCAGCATGCCTTCGCGCCTGAACACTTCGCGACGATGGGAAAAGTAGATGGAGGGCACGTCCAGCTCTTCTTGAGCGATGTACTGCCACACGTCCGGCTCGGTCCAGTTCGACAGAGGGAACACCCTGATGTGCTCTGCGGTGTGCAACCGGCCGTTGTACAGGTTCCACAGCTCGGGCCGCTGGTTCTTGGGGTCCCACTGGCCGAACTCGTCCCGGAAGGAGTACACGCGCTCCTTGGCCCGTGCCTTCTCCTCGTCACGCCGGGCCCCGCCGAACACCGCATCGAAGCGGTACTCGGCTATGGCGTCGAGCAGCGTGGTGGTCTGAAGGCGGTTCCGGCTGGGGTTTGAAGGCGGCGGTTCGGCCACCCGACCGGCATCGATAGAGGCCTGCACCGACGCCACCACCAGCTCGACGTCGAGCTCTGCCACTCGCCGGTCGCGGTAGTCGAGGACTTCCGGGAAGTTGTGGCCCGTATCCACGTGCATGACCCGAAAAGGGATCCGGCACGGCCAGAAGGCCTTTTCGGCCAGGCGCAGGAGCACCAGGGAATCCTTCCCGCCGGAGAACAGCAGGACCGGCCGCTCGAATTCGGCGGCCACCTCGCGGATGATGTGAATTGACTCGGCCTCGAGTGTCTCGAGCTCGGTGAGTTCGTATCGCATGGGCGACCAGACGCTACCT
>DATHCF010000297.1:0-4373 GCA_035319705.1 Acidimicrobiales bacterium
GTTCTCGCCGCCGAAGATCTCCGACACCGAGGTGTCCTCGAACACGGCGTCGATGGCGTCGGCGATGAGCTTGGCCACCGACAGCACCACCAGCTTGTCGATGCGGCGGTCCTCGGCCATGGGCAGCGTGTTGGTGATCACGACCCGGGCGAGCGGAGACTTCTCGAGCCGCTCCAGCGCCGGATCGGAGAGGATGCCGTGCGTGGCCATGGCCCACGTCTCGGCCGCTCCCCGCTCGGTGAGCAGCTCCGCTGCCGCGCAGATGGTGCCGGCGGTGTCGATCATGTCGTCAATCAGCACGCAACGCCTGCCCTCCACCTCGCCCACCACGTCCAGGGCGACCACCTCGTTGGCCGAGCCGCGCGGACGACGCTTGTGCACGAAGGCCAGATCGGCGCCCAGGTGCTGGCTGAAGCGTTCGGCCACCTTGACCCGCCCGGCGTCGGGCGCCACCACCACCAGGTTGGCGGTGCCGTTTCGCTGAAGGTCGTCCACCAGCACCGGCATGGCCGTGAGGTGGTCAAAGGGCACGTCGAAGAAGCCCTGGATCTGGCCGGAGTGAAGGTCGACGCTCACCACCCGGTCGGCGCCGGCCGCCTGCAGCATGTCGGCCACCAGCTTGGCGGTGATCGGTTCGCGCCCCGTGGCCTTGCGGTCCTGCCGGGAATAGCCGTAATAGGGGCACACGGCGGTGATGCGCTTGGCCGATGCGCGCTTGGCGGCATCGATCATGATGAGCTGCTCCATGAGGGAGTCGTTCACCGGTCCGCTGTGGGTCTGCACGATGAAGATGTCGGTGCCGCGCAGTGACTCGTCGTAGCGGCAGTGGACTTCGCCGTTGGCGAACTCCCGGAGGTTGGCCTGGCTCAGCGTGACCCCCAGGTGGCCGGCGATCTCCTCGGCCAGCAAGGGGTGGGAGCGTCCGGAGACGAGGACCAGGCGGCGGTGAGGGACGAGTTCCACGACGCGCCAACCTATCCGAGCCGGCCGGGCCCGGCCCCGGGCACCGGCCTATTCCGAGACGTCGTCGGCCCCCGAGCGGTGGTACGGCCCCACCACTTCGCCCGGGGCCACCACCGCCCCCGGTCCCAGCACGGCGTACGGCCCCACCTGCGCGTGGTCGCCCACCTTGGCCCGCACGGCGGTCGAGGCGGTGATGACCGCTCCCTCGCCGACGGCACTGTCCACCACCTGGCAGTCCGGCCCGATCTCCGCCCCCCGCTCGACGACGGTGTCGCCCTGCAGGAGGACCCCCGGCAGCAGCACGACGTCGGCGGCCAGGTGGACAGAAGCGTCCACGTAGGTGCGCTCCGGGTCGAACATGGTCACCCCGCGCCGCATCCAACGCTCGTTGATGCGGTATCGCAGCTCGGACTCGGCCACCGCCAGCTGCGCCCGGTCGTTCACCCCCGCTGCTTCCATGGGATCGGCGAGCACGAGCGACTCCACCCGGTAGCCGGCGTCGTGCAGCACGGCGTAGATCCCCGTGAGCGAGTGCTCCCCGTTCGGCCCCAGTGGCCGCAAGCGGCGCAGGGCGGGCGCCAGCACTCCGTGGCGGAAGCAGTGGACGGTGGTGGCCACTTCGTCGACGTGGCGCTCCGCCTCGGTCACCTCGCTGTCCTCGACCACCGCCACCACCGAGTCGTCGCGGCCGCGCAGCACCCTGTCGTAACCGGTGGGGTCCTCGAGACGGGCCGTGAGCAACGTGGCGGCGGCGTCGGCCACACGGTGGTGGCGGACCAGGGCAGCCAGGGTGGGCGGCCGCACGAGAGGCGTGTCACCGGGGAGGACCACCACGTCCCCTTCACCGTCGAGCGTGGAGTCGGGCAGCGACGTGAGCCCCACGGCCAGGGCGTCACCGGTCCCGAGCAGCTCGGGCTGCTCCACGAACTCGATGGACAGCGACTTCGGGGCGTGATCGACGAGGGTCTTGGTGACCCACTCGCCTCGATGGCCGACCACCACCACCACCTTGCCGACGGGAAGCTCGGCCAAGGCGTCGAGGACGTGCAGGATCATGGGACGGCCGCACAAGCGGTGCAGAGGTTTCGGACGTGCCGAGTGCATCCGTGTCCCCTCGCCGGCGGCCAGGACCACAGCGGAAAGCGGACGATCGACCATGGCTTCAGTCTGTCACTCCGTCTGACTCCGGTTGTCGAGCGGTTTCCCCCCAGGCCGTGGTGGCGGAACCGCGACTCCGGCCGAAGGCGATGAGGCTCGAAGTCAAACCGAGTACCCGGTGACGCAGGATGGAAACTTCGATCTCTTCTGGAAAGAGCGTGCGGAGTTTGGACGCGCTCAGGAGGTTGAGGTTGTCGGTCGTCGCCCACTGTTCCTGGCCCAGCGCCCGCATGATGCGCTGACCGGTGGATTGCGGCAGCCAGTGCACGAAGGGAAGGTAGGTGTGCAGCTCCAACGGGAACCAGCGGTTGGGGGTGGACAGGAAAAACCGCTTGCTCACCCTGGTGAGCTCGCGCACGAAGTGGGCTTGCCGGCCCAAGTCACCCACGTGTTCCAGGACCGCACTCGAGAAGGCGATATCGAACTCACCGTCACCGAACGGGAGACGGTCGGTCCCGGTGCGGACGAATCGGAGGCCCGGGAACAGGCGCTCGAGGTCCGACGCATCCTCGATGCTGGTGGCCGTGATGCGGTCGGTGTAGGGGTACCACTGCTCGAGATAGTTGGAATCGCGCAACGTGCTGTCGGGGGTCACGCCCACGTCGAGGATCGACTCGCTGGCCGTGGGCCGGCAGACGGCCATGAATTGCTCGAAAAAAGAGCGACGCGCTCGCAGCAGGAGGGGGCTGGTGAGCCGTCGCAACGGGTGCCCGGACAGCACGTAGTCGACTGTCCCGGTGCCGTTCTCGGACGAATCTGGATTGGGCAGAGCCATATGACGGGTCGCTGTCGATCGGGTGCACTGAAGGATACGGCCGGGACTCTCACCGTACACACCTTCACGACGGAGACACGCCTCCATCGGGTTGCCTTGCCGGCTTGGCGCTCGTGGGCGCGCCCTTGCGCTGGGGCTCGGTCGGCTTCTGTGCCTATCATCAATCGATGATCGGCGACGCCGACGGAGACGGCGACAGGGGGACCCCCGCCGGCGCCGGCACCAGCGCCTGACCGGAGCACCCTCCGTGCCCGTGCTGACCAGCACCGTCGACCCGTCGTCCGACACCTTTCGTGCCAACCAGGAGTCGATGCAAGCGGCGTTGGCCGAGGTGGACGCGCAGTTGGCGCTGGCCAGAGCGGGCGGCGGCGACCGGTACGTGGAGCGGCACCGCCGTCGCGGCAAGTTGCTGGCCCACGAACGCATCGAGCTGCTGTTGGACAGGGACTCGCCCTTTCTCGAGCTCTGCCCGCTGGCCGGATGGGGAACGCCGTACACGGTGGGAGCCAGCCTGGTGGCGGGCATCGGCGTGATCGAAGGCACCGAATGCATGGTGTGGGCCAACGACCCCACGGTGCGTGGCGGTTCCACCAACCCCTTCACCATGCGCAAGACGTCGCGCCTATCCGACATCTCCATGGAGAACCGGCTGCCGACCGTCAGCCTGGTGGAGTCGGGCGGCGCGGACCTGCCCACGCAATCGGAGATCTTCATTCCCGGTGGACGGGGTTTCCGCGACCTGACACAGCGTTCGGCAGCCGCCATCCCCACCGTGGCCCTGGTCTTCGGCAACTCCACCGCCGGCGGCGCCTACGTACCGGGGATGAGCGACCACATCGTGATGATCGAAGGGCGCTCCAAGGTGTTCCTGGGTGGACCACCGCTCGTCAAGATGGCCACCGGGGAGGAGTCCGACGACGAGGAGCTGGGCGGCGCGTCCATGCACTGCCGGGTGAGCGGCTTGGGCGACTACCTGGCCACCGACGAGCGCGACGCCATCCGTCTCGGGCGCCAGATCGTGAGCCGCCTCAACCACCGCAAGCTCGGTTCGGGCCCCACCCTGGCGGCCGACGACCCGTGCCACGACCCCGAAGAGCTGCTCGGCATCGCCTCGGCCGACCTCCGCGTCCCCTTCGACCCACGCCAGGTGCTGGCCCGCGTGGTGGACGGGTCCCGTTTCGAGGAATTCAAGCCCCTGTACGGAGCCAGCCTGGTGACCGGCTGGGCCTCGATCCACGGCTATCCCGTCGGGGTGCTGGCCAACCATCGTGGCGTGCTGTTCAGCGAGGAGTCGAACAAGGCCACCCAATTCATCCAGCTGGCCAACCAGGCGGATCTGCCGCTTCTGTTCCTGCAGAACACCACCGGCTACATGGTGGGAAAGGAGTACGAGCAACGCGGGATCATCAAGGACGGGGCCAAGATGATCAACGCCGTGTCCAACTCCAAGGTGCCCCACATCACGGTCAACATCGGC
>DATHCF010000298.1:0-3940 GCA_035319705.1 Acidimicrobiales bacterium
TGGAGCTCGAACCGAACTACAAAGCGGTGTCACTCGGCCGCCAGTTCGTCACCACCGACGCCGCCGACGAGCTGGCACGTCACGGACGCTTGCTGAGCGTGCCGGCTTCCCCCGAGGTGATTGGATTCGGCCGCTGGCTCATGGGCGCCATGGTCCGCCAGGTGGCCGGCGGCGCTGCAGGGCCCGGCGAGGACCGCTGTCCTTTTCCGACGTGATCCGACGTGATCGGTCCACGGAAAGACGGTAAGAAGGAGCGGTGGGAGCCGAGGCCTACCTGCCCGAGCGCCACAGCCTGACCCAGCTTCGCCAGGCTGCCGCCGGCTGTCGTGGCTGCGATCTGTACCAGCGCGCCACACAGACCGTCTTCGGGGCCGGCCCCCGCTCGAGCCGGCTCATGCTTGTCGGTGAGCAACCCGGCGACGTGGAGGACCGCCAGGGCAAGCCGTTCGTGGGGCCGGCAGGAGCGGTCCTCGCTCGCGGATTGCGAGATGCAGGGATCGAACCCGATGCCGTCTACATGACCAATGCCGTGAAGCATTTCAAATGGCGGCTGGCTGGTAGGCGCCGGCTCCACCAGAAGCCGTCCGCCGCCGAAGTGCGAGCCTGTCGCCCATGGCTCGAGGCCGAGATCCGTGCGGTGAAACCCGAATTGGTCGTGTGCCTGGGTGCCACGGCTGCCTTGTCGCTGCTGGGGCCGGACTTCCGCGTGACTCGCCAACGCGGTGAACTCATCGAGCGGGACGGACTTCGATTGTTGGCTACCGTCCACCCTTCCTCGATTCTCCGTACCGACGATGAGGGTGAGCGCCAGGTGGCGATGGATGCCTTCGTCGCCGACCTCAGACGAGCCGGAGAGTTTGCTGGCTTGCCATCCCGGTAGCTGTCCGTCCCGGACGAGCGCAGGATGCGCGGCCCGGCCCGATAGAGTTCTCGTGCCCCGACTGTGCGTGACAGTGCCATCAGGGCCGCTAGCTCATCGGGTAGAGCAGGGGACTTTTAATCCCAAGGTGCCGGGTTCGAGCCCCGGGCGGCCCACCGCAACAGGCCCACCGCAACAGTGTCGGCCATCGTCTTCCTGGTGCTGCTGTGCAACGACCGGGCGGTGCTCGGTCCTCGGTGAACACCCGCCGCACGAACGTGCTTGCCGCGGCCATCATCTGGGTGCTGGTACTGCTGTCGGTGATTCTCACCACGAGTTTGCTGTTTCCGAACATCAGCCGACTTCCTCGGCCCGCTCTCTCCACAGCGCGAGCTCGGTTTGATCATCCTGCGTTCGTATCTCGTTATCGCATTTCTTCTGGTGGTCATGAAGGTGATCCAAATTGCGATGAAATGAGGGCGGGCTCAGTCGTCCCGGACCTCGATCTCACCGCAGATACGAGCTGACGTCGCCATTGCCGGCGTCGCTGAGGTTCGCGCGTTAGAGAGTCGTCAGAGAAGACTTGAGCTTCAGTTCCGCAGCTTGGGCGAAGGCATCGACGACGCCCGTCGACTGAGCGGTAGGGGAGGCGAGGAGATCGAACTCGAGCCGGCCCCCGGCACGCAGAACCAGCCAATAGGTGTTGATCGTCTGGTCCATCTCGGTGATCCGCAACCATGCGCAGGCGGCCTGGTCCACTGCGTGTGGCGGAACCAGCGAGGTGACCAGATCGGAGGTCTCGGAGACGCCGGTGTTGGTGACGCTGGTGTACGGCGGGCAGCCTGGCCTGGTTCCGGCTTTCCAGGCGGTGATGAATGCCATCGCCTCACGAACCGGTAGGTCGATGACACTCTGAAAGCCGTTGAGAGATGAGGACACGATCTCGTTGTTGGCCGCATCGGCGAGGTCGAGATGCGCCACCGGGGTCCCACACGGACTAGTCGGGTCCGGATCCTCGAACAGGGCACCCTGGCTGCTCGGTGCGTTGACGGAGATCCCGGGGGGAAGGCCCGGAATCTCCGTCAGCTCGGCCGTGGTCAGCAAGGCGGCGCGTTCCGATGCCGTGCCCATGTCGGTGGGTATTGCTGGCGTCGTGGACAGGCTGGAAGGAGCCGGATCCGAGGAGCAACCGCAGAGGATCACGGCTCCACCGAAGAGCGCGGCCAGGGAAAGCACGACCCGGCCGGTCACCGGGCCCGCCAACCCGATATCCGGCCGGATCGACGCCGTCGGCGGCCCGAACTCGCTGTTCTGCTCGCTCGCCTAGGAGGCCGGAGTCGGGACACCCGGGTCGGTGTTCACACCAGGCGAGCCGTAGCAGCCGGTGTTGACGATGTAGCCGGGGTCGTATCCGGTGCCGCCACTTCCGTCAGCACTGCCCAATCCGTTGTAGGAGGCGGGGCCGGCTCCGTTCGGTGCTTGGCCTCCGGAGAGGGTGGAGGGGCTCGAGCCGGTGACCCCGTAGCCCGGGGCTCCTGTGCTGTCGTTCAGGTACACGCCGCACGTTCCGACGTAGGCCCCGGGGAACTCGAAGGGCAGGTCACCCGATTCACTGTCGGGATCGGGGTCCCGCCAGGTCTGGACCCCGGGCTCGGCGTTCATCTGCTGCGGCGTGTTCTCGTTGTAGTAGTCGGCACTGCAGTTGGCTTCGGGATCGCTTGCGCTCCAGTTGGGATTGCTCGAGTTGCAGGCGTTGTTCCCGTCCGGGTCGGTCTGTGCAGTGGACGAGTTGGTGTAGCAGTTCGTCTCAGACGATTCGGGCCCGTCTGCGTCGCAGTCGCCTGCTTGCTCGGTTTCCCTGGGAGCGCCGTCTTCGTACACCGGCTCGCTCTCGGGCGTGCCAGAAGCGCACTGGTCGTCGGCGGTGTTGTTATCGGGGTTGTCAGCCTGGTCGTTGCCGCTGGCCGCCCAATTGGCGTTGTCCGCGTTGTTCGGGTCGTAGCAGCCGTAGTAGGTGGTCTGCTGCTGGGTGGTTGTCTCGAAGCACATGTTGTCGGCACAGAAAGCCGGAGAGGCATTGACCAGGCCCTCGGGGTTCTCGAGCGTCGGGGTGCCCGGCGACATCAGCCACTGCGGCTCGATGCTCAGGATGACGGCGCCTTCGTCGGTTGGCCCGTGGACGGCGCCATCGGTGCCGTCGTTGCCGTCGTAGCTGTCGTGTTCGCCGTCTTGGGTGTTGTCGTCCAAGCCGAAGTAGACGAGCAGGCCCTGGGTGAGGACGTCGGTGAGTTGCTGGTTCGTGCCGGTGTCGATGCTCGGATCGAGGGTCTGCGAGCCGTAGGAGGTTGGACCGTAGGGTTGGCCGTCACACTGGTACAGGCTTGGCGTCATGGTCCCGGTCACCGGATCGGTGAACGTGCCCGGGAACCCGCCGCTGGTGAAGTCCGGCGCCTGACCCGTGGGAAGGTCGAACAGCCCTGCCGGGAGCAGCGCTGTCGCCGGGCAGTAGAACTGGTCGTAGTCCCAGTTGTCCTCGAAGCCGACACCGTTGGTGTTGCTGCCACACCCCGTACCGGTACCTCCGCCCGTACCGTCGGTGTTGACTCCCACGCATCCGGAGTGGGGGGCGTCGTAGGTGCCGGGGTCGCCGATCGTCCAGAGGTTCAGAAAGGCGGGGTTCGTGTACGGCTGTCCGCTCGATGTGGTGTCTCCGGGCTGGCCGTCGCCGTTGTAGTTCGGCTCCTGGTTGAGGCCGAACTCGACGAAGCGGGTGTTGTTCTGGTTGGCGTCGCCGTTCGTTTCGCCACCCGATTCGACGTTGACCGCCATGTCGTGGCAGCCGGGCTCGGTCCCGTCCGGAGAGGCAGGCGTGTTCCACGTGTCGCTGTTGTTCGTGCAGTCCTGCTGGGGCGGGCTGTATCCGGGACCGTGTGCGAATGCCACCCCGCTCAGGGCTCCCACCAGAACGATGGCCCCGATTCCGGTGGTCGAGACCAAGAAAGCCGCCTGCTTCTTTCCCCTCTTCATCACCCAGCTCCTCACGCCTTGCTAGGTGGTGCGCGGCACGTCGCCGTCGCCGGG
>DATHCF010000299.1:0-6558 GCA_035319705.1 Acidimicrobiales bacterium
ACACCGACAGCTCGTAGAGCGAGGTGGTGGAGGCGAAGGACACGCCGAACAGCCGGGGCCGGCTGTCGAACATCCCGCTGAAGCCGCCGCTGATGCCGACGGTCTGGAACACGGCGTAGTCCATGATGAGGGCGAAGGCCAGGGTGGCGAGGGCGAGGAAGAGGCCCTTCAAGCGCACGGCCGCCCCGCCCACGACGATGCTCGCCCCCACGGCGATGACCATGCCGGCCACAGTGGCGCCCACGAAGTTCCCGCCGTGCGCCCCGGCCAGATGCCCGATGGCGAACGCACCGATCCCCATGAAGCTGAACTGGCACAGCGAGATCTGCCCGGCCCACCCGGTGAGCACGACCAAAGTGACGGCGATCAGGGCCCAGATGGCGCCGTAGGTGAGGTCGTAGATGTCCGAGCCGTTCACGATGGCCGGCAGCAGCACGGCCAGGGCGAAGGCGACGACGCCCAGGGCGACGGGGCGCTGTGCCGGGCCGCTGGCCCGACGACCGGCCCCGGAGAAGGAGTCCGAGACACTGCCGCCACCCATGGGCCGCACCGAGACACCGGCTTCTTTCAGCTTGCCTCCCAGCACGACCAGCGCGCCGAAGAGCAGGATCCAGGGGATGGCCGACACCAGGTTGGCCACCCAGCCCGTCGCCCTCCACTTGTCCAGCACGTTCATGAGCACGCCCATGCCGAGCGCGGAGCCGAAGGCCCACGGGAAGCTGGTGAGGCGGGCGATGACGGCCGGCGTGAACGAGGCCAGCACGACGAGGACGAGGTTGTAGTTGTTGAGGCCCTGGGTGTGGCTGATCAGCACGCCCGCCACCCCGGCGAACATCGAGGAGATGGCCCAGGCCGTCCGCCGCACGCTGGCGCCGTTCACCCCGATCATCGAGGACAGAGCGCCGTTGTCGACCACGGCGCGGGTGGCGGTGCCGAAGCGGGTGTGGCGCAGCGACAACCACAGCACGGCGCCGGCCAGGACGAGGATCACCAGCGTGCCCAGCTGGTCCCAGCCGACGTACAGCGATCCCAGCTTGAAGGTGGACGTGGGGATCACCGTCTCGAAGCTGCCGTCCTGGTGCGGCCAGAGCAGGCCGGCGCCCCCTTCGAACAGGGCGAGCAGGGCGATGGCCACCGCCAGCGGTACCTCGGCGCTGAGCCCGGCCAGCGGCCGGAACAGCGCCTCGAACACGGCGCCCACCAGTGGAGCGACCACCAGCAGCAGCAGGGGAAGGGCTATCCAGGCGGTGACGTGCCACGAGTCGTGCAGCTGCCAGTAGACGTAGGCGCAGAACATGGCGACCGCGCCGTAGGCGAAGTTGAACACGCCGGTCGTCTTGTAGGTGAGCACGAGGCCCAGAGCGCCAAGGCCGTAGATGCTCCCGTAGAAGAGCCCGATGACGACGAGGAGCAGGTACGCGGTCACCGGTCGGTCCCTCTGCCCGTCACCGGCTCAGTGGTCACGACGCCGCGACCATCGACCCGCCGCAGAAAAGGCCCGACGTCGGGTTCCTGGCCGCAAAGCCGTTGCCCTTCACCTCGACGTCCACCGTGCACAGATAGGTGTGGGTCGAGGGCGCGTGGGGCCCGACCGCCCCGCCGGCGGTGTAGTTCTGCAGCGAGTTCAGAAACGACGTCACCGAGGCGCGCGTCGGGTTCCGCTGTTGCAGCAGGGCGTAGATCATCATCTGCGACGCCAGCCAGGCCAGGTAGCCGAAGCCGCTGGGCTGGGCCCCGGGCACGTACTGGCTGAGCTGCTGTTCGTACATCTGGGCCATGGGGCCGTTCTCCTCGAGCGGGGAGAAGGGCAGTGCCACGGTGAACCCTTGCGAGGCGCTCTGGCCGGCGGTCGAGATCAGTATCGGGGTGTAGACGTCGAAGGTGGCCCCCACGTACTGCAACGACACGTTCTGCTGCTGCAGCGCCTGCAGCAGCTTGGCGTTGCCGGTCACGTCCAGGGTGTCGACCACGCCCTGGCAGCCGTTGGCCTGCATCTGCTCCACGTCGCTCTCGAGGGACGCGCTCACCGGCGAGATGGAGGTGTCCTCGTAGCAGATGTCCACTCCGAAGTCGTGCTGGAGCACGTAGGCGAACTGCTGGGCGGCCTGGGCGCTGATGGCGATCGAGTACGCCAGCACGGCCATCTTCTTGGGCAGGTACCCGCCCTGCTGGGCGTTCAGGAAGTAGTCGCTGCCGATCTCGTACTGGCCGCCGGCCGTCTGGTAGCAGCTGCCTCCCGCCACCGACCAGTACTCCGGCTCCTCGCTGCGGTCGCAGTTGATGGCGAAGCCGAAATCCGGAACCTGGTACTGCTCGATGTACGGGACCATGCCGTCATCGGCGTCCGAGGTCGACCCGGCGAAAGCGAACACCGGCTTGTCGATGAGGTTCAGGGCGTCGGACCCGTTGGTGGAGGAGTTCTGTCCGTCGTCCTCGGTGGTGAGCTGCAGCTGGCGTCCACAGACGCCGCCGGCGGCGTTCACGGCGTCGAACAGCGCCTGGACCGCCTGCGGCGGCTGGGTGAAGCTCCCCGACAGCGGACCGGACAGCCCGCTCACGTTGCCGATCTGGATGGCGTTGGCCGTGATGCCCGGAGCCGAGGCGGTGTTGCCGGTGGTGCCGGTGCAGGCGCTGGCTTCCGCCTGGGGAGTGAAGGAGAACGAGGACGCCGGCGCCACCTTGGGAGCAGCCCCGCTGCCCGAGGAGCCGGCCGCAGCGGCGCCGGAGCCGGAGCCGGAGCCGGCCGAGGCCGCGCTCGAGGGTCCGGTGGCGGAGGAGTTGGCGCCACTGGCGTTGCCGGCGATTCCGACCCCGCCCAGTCCCTGGCCGGAGGCACCGAGATAGGGGGCGACACGGGCGCCGCAGGCACTGCCCACCAGGGAGAGCGCCAGCGCCAACACGACCGCCGTGCTGCACCCGCCCCGCCGGAAGCGAACCCGGCCGGGACGCGTCGAGGACAACCTCCGAGTACCTGGGCTACCGCTGCTGCGCACCGTCGCACTCCCCCATTCGGCGCCGCGGGTCACCGAGCCCGTACCTGCCGTACGCCCGTCTGAAGGGGAACGCCGGGACCTGGCCAATCTTTCGATCCCGCCGTCTGTGTGACCTGGGCATTCGTTGCCGTGACGGGGAGGGCGGGCCACACGTCGCCGACCCGCGCTCGAGCATTCGGACCGGACGGGAGCGGGGCACCGGCACCCGGTGGTGGTCCCGTCCCGAGTGGCCCGCTGGCCAGCAGGGAACATCGACGGCTGTCATCTTGGTGACACCTACCCAGCGGTACGCTCGGAGCAGCAGCACAGGAGGACGTCGTGGCGACGGGTGGCGGCGAGAGCGTGACCACTTCGAGCGCTGGCACAGCGCCAGGCAGCTCGCTGCGGGCGTTCACCAGCACGGCCGAGGTGCCCCGGGTGCCGCACCGGTCGCCCACGGTCTCGGGCCAGCAGGTGGCATTCCGTGGACGGCGCCCCAAGGCGCCCCTCGGCCTGCGGCTGGCGGTGTGGGCAACCGCCCTTCTGGTGGTGGTCGGGGCCGCCCTCATCTGGGTCAACCATCAGTACCCGTCGGTGTTCCACTCGGCCCCGGCTGCGGCCACCCACGCCCTGGTGACCCCAAGCAGTGCGGCACCGGCCCGCCCCAAGACCGGGACCGCCGTACCGTCTTCCGGTGTCGTGTTCACCCAGGCCGGACCGACCTCCGGCAGCGTGACGGTGTCGAGCGCCCAGTACACCGTGGTGGTCAGCGCCCAGGCGCCGTGCTGGGTGAAGGTCACCACCCCGGGTTCGACCGCCCCGCTCTTCGGGGCCGTCATGCCGGCCGGCTCTCAGCAGACCTTCCACCCGGCCAATGGGCAGCTGGCCATGAACCTCGGGGCCAGCAAGGTCACCGTGGCCGTGCTCGTCGGCGGCGCTCATGCTCCGAGCTGGCAATGGAGCCCCGCTTCCGCTTCCGCCCCCTTCCAGCTGAGCTTCACGTCAACTTCCGGCTGACGAGGGGAGCGGGTCGGCGGGCGAAGGGGGGGCCAGGGTGAAGTCCCAGATCCCCGACGGGCCGGGGACGGTCTCGCCCCCCTCGGCGATGCCCGATCCGACGAAGACGTCGCTGCCGGCGATGGCGGCCCCGCCGGCGCCGGCGGCCGCCAGCGGAAACGTCCACAGGTTGGTGCCGGTGTCGGCGTCGTAGGCCTCCGTGGCGAAGCTCGTGGTCGAGGGGGCGAAGACCACGCCGTTGGCGTAGGTGGCCGGGGCGTATGTGGGTGTGGACAGCGGCTCCTGCCACAGGATCTGTCCGCTGCCGACGCGCAGCGCGTGCACCGACGCCATGCGTAGAGGGCTCGTGGGGCTGTCCGCCAGGCTCGTGTCCGGGCAGGCCGGCGGCGACGCGTCCCCGAGGGCACCGAGGGGCCCGGGGCAGCCGGGAAACGGGGGCGCCTGCAGTTGGACGCCTCCGCCCGACCAGGGCGTGAACACGGCCGAGGTCAGGAACACCGCCGCCTGGCCCTGGGACGTGCCCACGGCCGGCGTGCCGATGAAGCCGCCGATGGCACCGACCTCCTGGGGGGTGAGCTGGCCCGGCTGGGCCGCCTGGGTCTGCCACACCTCCCGGCCGGTCAGCTCGTCGAGGCCGTAGACGTATCCGGACTTTCCGGCCTCTACCACGATCGGATCGCCGGCGCTGTCGTCCACGGTCGTGACGATGGGGGACGCCCCGAAGTCGTCGTCGCTGTCGTAACTCTGGTCGAGCCCGTCGTTGCACGTGCTGCCGGCCGGGTCGCCGGGACAGTTGTACTGGTCGGCCGGCTCGGGGAAGTTCCACGCCAGAGCACCGGTCACCGGATCGAGGGCGAAGACGGACTCCATGTTGGTGAACTGTCCCGGTGACGGCGCCGGGCAGTCGCCGGTGGCGAAGACCACCAGTCCGCGCGCCCACTTGCCGATGGGGGCGGCGAGTGCCGGCGACGACCAGACGTCACCGCAGGCGTTGTCGGTCTCGCCCCCGCCGTTGTCGTCCCCGTAGGACAGTGCTTCGTCGGTGGGCGTGGGCGTCGGTGTGGCGGGACAGCTGTAGGTGCCGTTGGCACAGTCCGCCGGGGTGACGAGCTGATCGGTCTGCGGCATGTACTTCCACAGCAGTGCTCCCGTGCCGGCGTCGAAGGCCATCAGCCCGGTCATGGCCAGCCCGGTCGACTCGTTGGTGTCGTTGCCCACGATGACCTCGTTCGAGGCGGCGTCGTAGACCGGTGAGGACTCGATCTCGACGGCGCTGGACGGGTGCAGCGGGTCGGTGTCCTGGTACCAGATCACGGCGCCGTTCGTCGCGTTCAGGGCCCACAAGGTGCCGCCGCCCCCGAGGAAGAGGGTGGGAAGCCCGCCACCACCGGCCGTCGGGACCACGGCGTAGGCGGCGGTGTCCGGGATCTCGCCGAAGCTGACGGCGTGGGTGTCGTCGTAGCTCTTGTTGGCGGTGACGTCGAACGTCCAGGCGACGGCGCCGCTGGCCGCGTCCACGGCGGTGAACACCCCAGTCGAGTCGCCGGCGAACACCATCCGCTCGCTTCCCGTGGCCGTGGGGACGGAAGCCACGACCGGTTCGTCGGTCACCGCCCCGGCGGTCTGCACGAACCACGACGGATGCAGCGTCTGCACGTCGAGAGGAGCTACGGCCGAACAGTCGGAGGACCCGGTGTGCTCGGGATCGTGCTGCAGCATGGTCCACGAGCCACTGCACGCTCCTGACGAAGTCGTGGGGCCGCCCGACGCCATCACCGCCGGCCCGGTCACGACCACGGCCGACATCGCCAAGCTGAAGATCGTGGCGCGCGCGGCGGTGGTGACAATCGGTGTGCGCTCCCGCCCGGAGCCCCTCGTCCCGCCCACTTCTGTTGCCCGCTCCCCGCCCTCGCCAACTTCCCCACCCGCACCGGGGACGGGGAGCCGGGCTCGACGACTCCCCTTCCCGTGTGCGAGTCCACGGCGGTTCCGCCCCCGCCGCGCGACGAGCACGATGGCACGACCCGTGTCGCCAGTCAAGAGTCACCACTCCGGAGACGACGCTTCATCTCGACGGCGCCACGACGGCGGCCGCTCTCCACGAGCCGTTTCGCTCAACGAGTGCACAACAGCCGTCCACGACCGAAACCGGCTCCTACTTCAATTGCGTGCGGCCGGCGATGACCACCGAATACACAACTGGTTCTCAACGAAACGGTGGGGCAGGGCGACGGAACGATGTCATTTCCGTCACGCCACGACGCTTTCTTACAGAAGCCACCTTCAACGGCCGATGCCAATGGCGTGGTGCTCCTCGGGAAGCTGGCGGGCCTGGCCCTGTCGGCTCTCCTGCTCGCCGCGCTCATCGCCACCGTCGTCCGGCCCTCGAGCCCGGTCGGTGTCGCCGCTCGTGCCGTACCGCATCCGACCCCGTACGCCATGCCGGGGGCGACGGCGCAAGCGAGCTGGTCGGTGCCGGAGCTGACGGGCGGGGTGGTCCGCCCGGGCTCGTCCAACCAGAACGAGCCGGGTTCGTGTTCCGGCGCCGGTCTCTGCCAGGCCGGTGAAG
>DATHCF010000300.1:0-6175 GCA_035319705.1 Acidimicrobiales bacterium
GGCGACGGGCATGTAAGAATGGTAACACCGGGTTGTAGGACAAGAGTAGGACAAGGAGTCCTATCGGAGTCCAAAAGCCCAGGTGGAGAGGTGCGAGAGCGGCCGAATCGGACTCACTGCTAATGAGTTGACCTGGGAGACCGGGTCCGAGGGTTCAAATCCCTCCCTCTCCGCTCACCGGAGCGGTGGTAACAGCCCCGGTAGATTGGCCTGAGTGTCAGGCCGCTATTACCTCGAGACCCTGGGCTGTCCCAAGAACCAGGTCGACTCCGAGAAGCTGGCCGGTCTGCTCGCGGCCGAGGGGTACGCGCCGAGCGCCTCGGTGGCCGATGCCGACCTGGTGGTGGTGAACACCTGTGCCTTCATCGAGGCAGCCCGCCAGGAGTCGATCGACACCGTGCTGGCACTGGCGAGCGAACGGCGTAGCGGCAGCCGGCTGGTGGTGACCGGCTGTCTGGCCGAGCGCTACGGCGAGGAGCTGTCGGCGGCTCTGCCCGAGGTCGACCTGGTGGCCGGCTTCGGCGTCCCGATCACGCTGGGCCCGGCACCAAGGCGGCCGTCGTTCGACCTGCTCGAGCTGCCCCGGCCGCCTTCGGGGTCTCCGTGGGCCTATCTCAAGGTGGCAGAGGGATGTGACCGGACCTGCGGGTTCTGCGCCATACCGAGCTTCCGCGGCCCTCAGCGGTCCAGGACCTTCGACGCACTGGCGGCGGAGGTGGAGGCACTCGGAGATTCGGTGCAGGAGCTGGTGCTCGTGGCCCAGGATCTCGCCTCGTGGGGCCTCGACCGCACCGCTTCACGACATGGCCGGTGCCTTACGCCCTCGACCGGCGACAACCGCCCCGTCGTCGAGCTGGTACGCCGGCTCGCCGCCATGGTGCGGCGGGTGCGACTGCTCTATCTCTACCCCTCCTCGCTCGACGAGGTGCTGATCGAGGCCGTCGTCGACAGTGGTGTGCCGTACTTCGATCTTTCGCTGCAGCACGTGTCGCGCCCTCACCTGCGCCGCATGCGCCGTTGGGGAGACGGCGAGCGATTCCTGGGTCGCATCGCCGACATCCGCAGGCTCGCACCGGAGGTGGCCCTGCGCTCCTCGTTCATCCTGGGCTATCCCGGTGAAAGCGAAGGGGACCACGACGAGTTGCTGGCCTTTCTGGCCGAGGCGCAGCTCGACTGGGCGGGGTTCTTCTCCTTCTCAGAGGAGGCCGGCACGCACGCCGCTGCGGCGCCCGAGGCCGACCGCGTACCACACGAGCTGGCCATGGAACGCCTGCGCGAGTGCGCCGAGATCCAGGACGCCATCACCGCCGAAAGACGCGCCGCGCTCGTGGGGAGCAGGCTCGAGGTGATGGTCGACAGCCCCGGCCAGGGGCGGTCGTATCGCGAGGCGCCCGAGATCGACGGCGTGGTGCACCTCCCCGACACCCTCGTTCCCGGGACCTTCCACGTGGTGGAGGTGACGGGCGCCGCCGCCAGCGATCTGTGGGCGGAGCCCGCCTCGTGAGCTCCACCTTCGGTCCCAGCGCCCTCGTCACCCCCGCCAACGCCGTGACCGTCGCCCGGCTGCTCGCCACCCCGGCGCTCATCGCCATGGTGGCGGTGTCCGGCATCGGCTGGGCCCCCTTCGCCGTGGCGCTGGCCGTCGGCGCCACCGACTCCCTGGATGGCTGGCTGGCCCGTCGCCAGGGCGCCACCCGCTCGGGAGCCTTCTTGGACCCGCTGGCCGACAAGGTGGTGGTGCTGGGCGTGCTGTTCGCCCTCGCCGGACGCGGACGCCTGGCCTGGGTCCCGGTGGCGTTGATCGCGGCACGCGAGCTCTCGATGCTTGTCTACCGGGCGGTGGTGGGGCGCCACGGCGTCTCCATCCCTGCCCGCCCGTCGGCCAAGGTGAAGACGCTCGTGCAGGGGATCGCCATCGTGCTCGCCCTGGCGCCGCCCACCTCCCACCATCCGCAGCTCGTCTCGGCCGCCCTTTGGCTGGCCGTCGCCCTCACACTGCTCACCGGAGTCCAGTACGTCCTCGACGGACGCAAGGCGGCCCTTACCCACGGTCGTCCGGCCTCCGGTGCCGGCCCTCCCGGCGTGACTGCGGCCGACGGCGCCGACGACACGCCCAGGGCGGCGGGCGGCGCCCCGGCCTGACCGCCTCGGAGGCGCGCCGATGAGGATCGAAGTCGTGGCAGTGGGCACCGAGCTGCTGCTCGGGCAGATCGCCGACACCAATTCGGCGTGGATCGGTGAGCAGCTCGCCCTGGCCGGTGTGGATTCGTGCTTCCACCAAGCCGTGGGCGACAACCGGCAACGCATCGTGCTCGCCCTGCGTACCGCCCTGGCCCGTGGCGACGGCGTGATCGTCTGTGGCGGGCTCGGACCGACCCACGACGACATCACGCGGGAGGCCATCGCCGAGGTCATGAACGTACCGCTCGAGCGCCACCCGGACCTGGTGGAGCGCATCGCCGCGCTGTTCTCCTCGCGCCGCCGTGAGATGCCGACGAGCAACGAGCGCCAGGCCGACGTCCCGCAGGGTGCCACGCCCATCCTCCAACAGCTCGGTACGGCGCCGGGGCTCGTCTGCCCGGTGGGGAACAAGGTCGTCTACGCCCTTCCCGGTGTGCCCTACGAGATGCAGGAGATGTTCACGCGGGCGGTGCTGCCCGATCTGCGACAGCGGATGGAAGCGTCAGGTCAGGGCGGCGCCATCGTGAGCCGGGTGGTGAAGACGTGGGGGATGAGCGAATCCGCCCTCGGTGAGCTCCTGGCGCCGCGCATCGAGGCCCTGGACGCTGCCGGTGGCAATCCCACCATCGCCCTGTTGGCCAGTGGCATCGAGGGCATCAAGGTGCGCATCACCGCCAAGGGCGCCGACACTCTCGTTGCTGCCGCCATGGTGGAGGCCGAGGAGGCCGAGGTCCGCGCCCTGGCAGGGGAGGTGGTGTTCGGGGTCGACGACGAGACCATGGAGTCGGCGGTGGCAGCCGCATTGACGGAGCAGTCGTCGAGCCTGGGGTTGGCGGAGTCGCTCACCGGTGGACTCGTGGCCGCCCGGCTGGTGAACGTGCCCGGCGCGAGCACCTGGTTCAAGGGGGCGGTGGTCTGCTACGACTCGGAGGTGAAGTTCTCGGTGCTGGGTGTGCGACGAGGACCGGTGGTGACCGGCGAGGCCGCCGAGGAGATGGCCACCGGCGTCCGCCGGGTGCTCGGGGCCGACGTCGCCCTGGCGGTGACGGGGGTGGCCGGACCCGACGACCAAGACGGCCACCGCTCGGGGACGGTGTTCGTCGGCCTGGACCTCGGGCAGGGGGCACCGGAGTCGTTCGAGCTCCATCTGCCGGGCGACCGCCAGCGGGTGCGCCAGTACGCGGCCATCTCGGCGCTCGACATCCTGCGCCGGCGCTTGAGCGCCCGGGTGGTCCCGGGCTGATCGGAGCCGGTCAAACCGGTTCCGCGCCGAGCTCCCGGTACAGCCGGTGGGTGGCCGGGTCGAAGGCGACCAGCCGCACCACCTCCACCGAGGTCTCGGTGGTGGTGAGCGTCTCCACCGCCACCGCCGCGGCTCGGTCGGACGGGTACCCGTACACGCCGGTCGAGATGGCCGGGAAGGAGACCGAGCGCGCCCCCAGCTCGTCGGCCACGGCCAGTGAGCTGCGGTAGCACGAAGCCAGCACCTCGGCTTCGCCGCGGAGTCCGCCGGACCATACCGGTCCCACGGTGTGGATGATCCAGCGGGCGGGAAGGCGAAAGCCGGGCGTGACCTTGGCCTGACCGGGAGGACAACCGCCCAACTGCGCGCAGGCGGCATGCAATTCCCTGGCCCCTGCGGCGCGATGGATGGCTCCGTCCACGCCACCGCCCCCGGCGAGGCGGGCATTGGCGGCGTTCACGATGGCGTCGACCTGCTCGGTGGTGATGTCACCGAGCACCGTCTGCAGGCGGGGGCTCACGGCCCCTTGGTATCAGGTCGGTGGGCTGGGTGCGGTCGAACCGTAGGCGCAGCTGAAGGCGTCGCCTCCGGTGGCGCTCGAGCAGATGGAGACCACCGAGCCGCTCTGCTCCATCTCACCGCTGTTGCCGGCGGCCAGGTTGGTGTCGGAGCCGTTCACCGTCAGCACCGACGGCGAGGTGCCGAAGGTGGCGCTGCCGTAGTGAGCCAACGTGGCGATGCGCCCGTTCACCTCGGGCGCTTCGACGACCCACTCTGCCGAGGTGCCCGGGCCCGAGTAGGACTCGCAGGTACTGAACGGCGATCCCCGGCTGGCGGAATCGGCGGTCGAGTCGGTGAGGGAGATCTGCCACTCCGAGCCGCACGCGCCGCCCTTCACGATGCTCACGGTGATCGAGTCGCCCGGCTTGACCGTGATCGAGGGGATGTCGGTCTCGGCCGCAGGCAGGATCTCCCACCAGGCCTGGTACGAGGCGGCGCCGCCGGAGTAGTCCTGTTCGGTGCCGGCCTGGATAAGGTCGTCGTTCGAGAAGCCGTCGATCCCGGTCCACACCGCCGAGTAGGTGCTGCTGCTGCTGCGGCCGAAGCCGAAGAAGCCGCCGAAGCCGCCCCCGCTACTGCTCGAGCCGGTCACCGTCGGAACCGTCCACGTGGCGGTGACACTGGTGTACGGAGTGTTCGAGGCGGGCACGCACGAGAGCCCGGACGGGGTGGTCTCGCTCAGCGCGTCACCGGACCAGTTCGACGACGCCCAGCACGGCGAAGAGCTGCTCTGTGCAGAGGTGCCGCCTCGGGCGACAGGGGCCGTCCTCCCGATCGAATGGTTGGGCAGCATCTGCAGATGGGTGGCGAGGGGCGCGGCGCTGCTCAGCGTGGTGGCCCCGGCGCCAAGCAACGTCAGCGCGCCCACGCCGAGACCGAGTGTCGTGCCGCCGACAAAGGCGGGCAGTCGCCGACGGAGTTGGGATCGACGTGAGCGCATGGGCACCTCCAGGGGCAAAGGATTGGCAGAATCTTGCCACGCCGGTGCCTGTCAGTAGCGATAGCCGGCACGCTCGGTGCTCGGCCGACCGCGGTTAAACCACCTTCAGCGCAAGGCTGGTCAGGCGGGCACACTGCCGGTGTGCGCCTCTTTGTGGCGGTCGACCTCTCGGAGGAGGCGGGCGCCCTGGTGGCGGTCTTGCCCCGCCCCGCTCTGCCCGCTGTGCACTGGACGACCCCGGAGCAGTGGCACGTGACCGTGCGCTTCCTGGGGGAGGTGGACCCGGCGCAGGTGGATGGCCCGAGCGGATTGTGCGCTGCGCTCGACGGAGTTCCGAGCGCACTGCGCCATGGCGCTGCCGGGCCCGTCGAGGCGGTGCTGGGGCCGGCTGTGGCCTGGTTCCCGGGCCGCCACGTGCTGCAGGTCCCGGTCCGAGGGCTCGAGGCACTGGCCCGGGCCGTCACCACCGCCAGTGCCTCGTGGGGCGACCCGCCGGAACGGGATTTCCGGGGGCACCTCACCCTGGCCAGGACCCGCCGGCGAGCCAGTGGCCCCCCAAGCCTGGCCGGGGCGCCCATCGCCGCGCACTGGCTGGTCCCGGAGCTCGTCCTGTACGAGTCGACCCTCGGCCCGGGCCCGTCGCACTACCGGGCTCTCCATCGGGTGGCACTTCCCGGCTGAGGGGCGGCACCGTCCAACTGGCCCGCGGCGTCGGCTTTGGCCGGCGGCCTTCATCCGCTTTGACCAGTGCGTTGGCAAAAACGCGGGTGCTAGCCTCAGCCCTCATCCGCGGGGATGCGTGCGTTCGTAAAACACGACCGCCCTCCGCTGGCAGGAGTTAGCAGGGTGCCCCCCGTCGCCCCCACTGCCCGTAGCCTGGGGGGTGCATGCCCACGCCCGACCCCGACGAGCCCTTCAGCCTCTGGCCACAGGAGCCAGAGGACGTCCTACGGAAGCTCCTGGGAGCCGAGGAGGGCGAGGTCACCGAAGAGATCAGCGAACCCTCAGAGGAAGACGAGTCCGACTCCTAGGCTCCTGCGGTGGCTGAACTGCGCGGGGAACGCTGGGAGACAGCAAAGGCGTACGGGGCGGCTGTCTGGCATCACTGGAAGCTCGTTGTCTTGGACATCGTGCTCGGGGTGCTGGCTGTTGTCGATTCCGCGGGCCGGTTCCGAACAACCTCTCAGTCCGTCACAAAGGGTCGCCTCGTCCATCACCCGTTCCTTCCCTGGTGGGTGTGGGTCGCGGGT
>DATHCF010000301.1:0-2928 GCA_035319705.1 Acidimicrobiales bacterium
CGGGCGCCCAGCACGCTGCCCCGGCACAAGCCGGCACCGCCGCCGGTGCTCCGTCCCTACGCCTCGGACCAGAAGTTCCTCGACGAGCAGCGGCAACTGCTGCTCGAGGAGCGCGAGGTGTACCGGCACCAGGCCGAGGACCTCCGCGCCGAGGCCGAATCGCTGGCCCAGGAACGTGAGCCCGGTGACGTGCAGTTCGACGAGGAGTCGGGTGAGGGCGGCACCATCGCCGTCGACCGGGAGCGGGACCTCACCCTGTCGGCACAAGCGCTCGCCGCCATCGAGGAGATCGACACCGCCCTTGGCGCCGTCGACGACAAGACCTACGGATCGTGCGACAGCTGCGGCCAGCCCATTCCGAAAGCCAGGCTGCGTGCTCTGCCGTACGCTCGGCTGTGCGTGGCGTGCAAGAGCGGGGGGCTGCACCGGCGCTGAGCACCGACCGCCGGCGCCGTCGTGGCACCAGCAGACTGCTGATCGCCCTGGTGGTGGCGGCCGTGGTGGTGGCCGTCGACCAGATCACCAAGACATGGGCGTCGCACCGGCTGGCGCACGGATCGATCCACGTGATCTGGAAGCTCGACCTGGTGCTGTCCTACAACACGGGCGCCGCCTTCGGCCTTGCCCGGGGGTGGGCCCCGGTGTTGGCCGCCGCGGCCGCCCTGGTGGTGGTGATGGTCCTGGCCGTGGTGCGTGGAGTGCGTTCGAAGGTGATGGCGGCCGCGCTGGGACTGGTGATCGGCGGGGCGCTGGGCAATCTGGCCGACCGGGTCTTCCGCGGGCACCACGGGGCGGTGGTCGACTTCATCGCCCTGCATTTCTGGCCCACCTTCAACGTGGCCGATGCCTGTATCACCGTGGGAGTGATCCTGGCTGCGCTGTTGGCCTGGCGCGAAGACGGCGATCGGCATGTGGCCCGGGGCGCGGACGGCGACCCGGCCGGCGGCGCCGGTGGGGACGCCCCATCACAGCCGTGAGCACGCCGTGGACCCGGAGGTGACCGAGGAGGCCGGTCTCACGTCGCTCGACGTCCGGGTGCCCGCCGCCCTCGACGGACAGCGAGTGGATCGCGCCCTGTCCATGCTGAGCGGGATGTCGCGGAGGTCGGCGGCGGAGGTGGTGGCAGGTGGTGGGGTGCTGGTCGACGGCCGGCCCGTGCGGACGCGCAGCACCACGTTGCGCCAGGGCCAGCGACTCGAGGCAATGGTGTCGCAGGCGCCGTCCGACCGGCCGCAGGCCGACCCTTCGGTCGGCTTCTCCGTGGTCTATGCGGACGACGACCTGGTGGTGGTGGACAAGCCCGCCGGCCTCGTCGTGCACCACGGCGCCGGCCACCGCGGTGGCACCCTCGTCGACGGCCTGCTGGCCCGCTTCGCCGACCTTGCCGAGTTGGCCGAGTCGGGGGTCGGCGACCCCAGCCGTCCCGGGATCGTGCACCGCCTGGACAAGGGGACCTCCGGGCTCATGGTGGTGGCCCGTTCTGCGGCCGGCTTCGAGGCACTCTCGGCGCAGCTGCGTGCGCACCGCGCCGAACGGCGGTATCTGGCGCTCGTGACCGGGATCGTGCCGGCGGACCGTGGGCAGGTGGACGCGCCCATCGACCGTTCGTGGCGACACCGTGATCGCATGACGGTGCGGGCCGGTGGGAGTCCCGCCCGGACCGGATACCTGGTGCAGGCGCGCTACCGGTCTCCGGTTCCGGCGACGCTGATCGAGGCCCGACTGGAGACGGGCCGGACGCACCAGGTGCGCGTGCACATGTCGGCCATCGGGCATCCCGTGGTCGGCGACCAGCGTTACGGAGGGGCCAGAGCCCTGCCGCGCCCACTGGTCGAGCGGCTCGGGAGCGACCGGCTCTTCCTGCACGCCTGGCGGCTCACCGTCGAGCATCCCGACGGGCGGGTGCTCAGCTGGGAGTCGCCGCTGCCCGCCGACCTCGAGGACGCGTTGTCGCTTCTCGAGCCGCAGGCCTGAGCTCCGGGCCGACCGGCCGTGCCCCGGACGGGCCCGGCGGTGCTCAGGCAGCCCGGAGGGCGGCCTCCACTTCGGGCACGGTGGCGAGCTGTTCGAGCGCCCGGGCTTCGGCCTGACGGGCGCGCCGGACACCGATGCCGAGACGGCTGGCCGTCGCCTGCAGCGACGCCGGATCTCCGCCGTCGAGCCCGTAGCGGATCCGCACCACGTCACGGGCCAGCTCGTCGAGGTTGTCGACGGCCCGGCGCACCTGGTCGAGCACCAGCTGCCGCTCGACCTCGTGTTCGAATTCGTGCTCGTCCACGCCCACCAGGTCTCCGAGGGCCGTTCCGGTATCGGAGGTGGCGGGTTGGTCGAGGCTGGCCACCACCCGGGCCATGTCGGCCAGCGCTTCGAGCGCCTCCTCGTCGATCGCCGCGGAGTCGGCCAGCTCGGCCGGGGTGGGATCCCGACGGAGCTCGGCCGCCAGCTCCCACGACAGGCGGTCCACCCGCTGTGCCTGCTCGGCCACCTCCATCGGTACCCGGATGGTGTTGCCGTGCTGCTGCACCGCCCGCTGCAATGCCTGACGGATCCACCAGGTGGCGTAGGTCGAGAAGCGGAAGCCGCGTTCCCAGTCGAACTTGTCGACGGCCCGCATCAGCCCGAAGGTGCCCTCCTGCACCAGGTCGGCGAAGTCGACGCCGCGGTCCTGGTAGCGACGGGCCCAGTGCACGACCAGCCGCAGGTTGGCGGCGATCATCTGACGGCGGGCCTCCTCGTCGCCCGCGGCCACGCGCTTGGCCAGCTCCACCTGCTCGTCCGGGCTGGGCAGGGGGTAGTGATCGAGGTCGTCCAGAAAGAGCCGGATGCCGTCGTGCATGCTCGATTGGGCCATGAACTCCCTTTCCCGTGGCCAGCTGGGCTTTCTCGATGAACAACACCGATGTGGTGCCCGCCATTCCTCTGACGCCC
>DATHCF010000302.1:0-3562 GCA_035319705.1 Acidimicrobiales bacterium
GATTCGTTCCCCAACCCCTCCGAGGAGGCGTCGAGCCGTGGCCGCCGTGTGCCAGATCTGCGGGAAACATCCGTCCTTCGGCATGAGCCTCAGCCACTCCCACCGCCGGACCAAGCGCCGCTGGAACCCCAACATCCAACGAGTGCGGGCGGTGGTGAACGGCACGCCGCGCCGGATCGACGTGTGCACCTCCTGCATCCGGGCGGGCAAGGTGACCAAGCCCCCGCGCCGGCGCGCAGCCCTGCCGACCGCCTGACCTCCTCCGCCCTGCTGTCCTGGCCCACGCCCCGGTGGGCACCCCCAACCAGGGAACAGCTCTGGTCCCGAGGTGACGTTCGTCCCTAGTGCGCTCCGCCCCGGGCTGGAGATGCTGAACCACATGGCGGTGACCGGTTCCGTCGGCGCAGCCGCTGCGTCGCACTTCGACGACGACGTGCTGCTCAGCGACGGCACCACCGCACACGTACGCGACATCACGGCGGACGACGGCGAGGCACTGGGCGAGTTCCACCGGGGACTGTCGCCGGAAACCGTCGTCTTCCGGTTCTTCGGTCCCCACCCGCGCCTGTCGGACGCCGAGGTCGAGCACTTCACCCATGTGGACGGCGTCGACCGCGTGGCCCTGGTGGCCGAACGCGACGGCAGGCTGGTGGCCGTCGCCCGCTACGACCGGACACCCGGGCACGAGGACGCCGAGGTGGCGTTCGTGGTGGCCGACGCCTTTCAGGGGCGCGGGCTCGGCACCATCCTGCTCGAACATCTCGTCGTGGCGGGCAGGGCACACGGGGTGCGCCGCTTCGTGGCCGAGACCTTGAGCGAGAACCACCGGATGCTGGCCGTGCTGCGCCAAGCGGGTTTCGCCCGCCAGTACCACCGCTCGGCCGAGGTGATGCAGGTGGTGCTCGACATCTCCCCCGGCCCGCAGGCGCTGGCCGCCGCCGACGAACGCGACGCCCATGCGGTGGTGGCATCGATGCGACACGTGCTGCGCCCCAGCTCCATCGCCGTCATCGGCGCTTCGCGGCGGCCACACGCCATCGGCTACGAGCTGGTACACAACCTGGTGACAGGAGGGTTCCAGGGCCCGGTCTACCCGGTGAACCCGCACGCCTCGAGCGTGGCGGGGTTGCCGTGTTGGCCCGCCGTGTCGGCCGTTCCCGGCCCGGTCGACCTCGGCGTGCTATCCGTGCCCGTACCGGCGGTCGCCCAGGTGGTGGACGACTGCGGGCGAAAGGGCGTGGGGGCGCTCGTGATCATCACCGCCGGCTTCGCCGAAGTGGGCGCCGAAGGAAACGCCTCACAACATGAGATCACTCGACTGGCCCATTCGCACGGGATGCGGATCGTGGGCCCCAACTGTTTCGGCGTGCTGAACACCGACCCAGCGGTGCAGATGAACGCCACTTTCGCCCCGATGGCGCCGGTGCCCGGCCCGGTGGGCTTCGCCTCGCAGTCCGGCGGGCTCGGCATCGCCATCCTGGGCGAGGCCACCCGGCGCGGCATCGGCCTGTCGAGCTTCGTGTCGATGGGCAACAAGGCCGACGTGAGCGGCAACGACCTGCTGCTGTGGTGGGAGCAGGATCCGAACACCCAGGTGGCCCTGCTGTATCTCGAGTCCTTCGGTAACCCGCGCCGCTTCGGGCGCATCGCGCGGCGCGTCAGCCGCACCAAACCCATCGTGGCGGTGAAGAGCGGCCGGAGTCCCGCCGGTACGCGCGGCGCACGGTCGCACACCGCGGCCATGGCCAGCCCCGAGGACGCGGTGAACGCCCTGTTCCACCGCACCGGTGTCATCCGGGTCGACACCATCGAAGAGCTGTTCGAAGTGGCCGGGGTGCTCGCCGGCCAGCCGTTTCCCGCCGGCAACAGGGTTGGCATCGTGAGCAATGCCGGAGGCCCGGGCGTCCTGGCCGCCGACGCCTGCGCGGGACACGGTCTCGAGGTTCCCGAGCTGTCGGCGGCCACCCAGCAGGCGTTGGCCGGCTTTCTCCCGTCCGCCGCCGCGCTGTCCAACCCCGTCGACCTCATCGCCTCCAGCGGCGCCGCCGCATACCGCCAGGCCCTGGGCACGCTGCTCGAAGGTCACGAGGTGGACGCCGTGCTGGCCATATTCACCCCTACCCTCGTCACCGAGCCCGCCGATGTGGCCGGTGCCGTGCTCGAGGCGCTGCACCTGGCGCGCGCGTCGGGATGCACGGTGCCGGTGGTGGCCTCCTTTCTGGGCGCCCCCGAGGCCGCCGCGCTGTTGGAGACGGCCGACGTCACCGTGCCCTGCTTCGACTACCCCGAGACGGCGGTGCGGGCTCTGGCGCACGCCGCCGCATACGGAGAATGGCGGGCTCGTCCGGAGGGGGCCGAACCGGCCCTTGCCGACGTCGATCCCAACGCGGCGCGCCGCCTTCTGGAAGGCCACGACCCCTCCCGGCCGTGGCTGGTGGGCCAGGAGGCCCTGGACGTGCTCGCCTGCTACGGCATCCCGGTGCTGTCCGGCATCACCGTCCACGACGCAGCGTCGGCCGGCGAAGCCGCCTCGGCGCTCGGTGTCCCGGTGGCGCTGAAGGCCGTCGGGCCAGGCTTGCTGCACAAGAGCGAACGCGGCGCCCTGCGCCTGGGCCTCGTTTCCCCGGCCGAGGTGGCGCAGGCGTACCGGGAGACGGCCGGCGCCCTGGGCACGGACATGGAAGGAGCCCTCGTCCAGCCCATGGCCGGCCCCGGCGTCGAGACCATCGCCGGCTTCGTCCAGCACGACCCGTTCGGTCCCCTGGTCCTGTTCGGATTGGGCGGCACGGCGGTGGAACTGCTCGGCGATCACGTCACGCGGCTGGCCCCGCTCACCGACGTGGACGCGGCGGAGATGGTCGGCGGTCTTCGCTCGAGCGCCCTGCTGACCGGGTTCCGCGGCAGCATCCCGGTCGACACGGGGGCCATCGAGCAGGTGCTGCTGCGGTTGGGACGGATGGCGGCGGAGCTCCCGGAGCTGGCCGAGGCGGACTGCAACCCCCTTCTGGCCACGCCGCAAGGATGCACGGTGGTGGACGCCCGCATCCGTGTGCGACCTGAGCCACCCGACACAGACGCCTTCCGGCGGTTGCGGTGACGATCCCGCCGCGCCTGCGGATCGGCGTGGTACTCAGGGCTTGTGGCGGCGCTCCGACAAGCGTGCGGCATACACGGCCGCCTCGGTCCGCCGGGCGAAGCCCATCTTCGAAAGCAGGTTGGACACGTAGTTCTTGACCGTCTTCTCCGCCAGGTACAGCTCGTCGGCGATCTGGCGGTTGGTCTTGCCCTCGGCGATGAGCTCCAGGATGTTGCGCTCCTGGCCGGTGAGACGCGACAGCCGCTCGTCCTCCACCTGCTCGCCGCGCAGGCGGTCCATGACCTGACGCGTGAGCGACGGGTCCAGGAGCGACTCCCCGGCGGCCACCCGGCGCACGGCGTTGACCAGGTCGCCCCCTTTGATCTGCTTGAGGACGTACCCGCTGGCGCCGGCCAGAATGGCGGAGAACAGTGCCTCGTCGTCGGCGAACGACGTGAGCATGAGGCACTTGAGCTCCGGAAGGGC
>DATHCF010000303.1:0-2532 GCA_035319705.1 Acidimicrobiales bacterium
CGGTGAAAGGAGTCACAGGCGTCGCCGCTCGACTCGGCGCAGCCCGAGGCCGGGTCGTGCTCCCACTCCCACCAGTCGTTGTTGACGTTGCCGCCCTCGATCTGATGCGCCGAGGTGGCCGTCCCCCAGCAGAACCCTTCGGGGAACGTCGACGCGCCCATTCAGGCGCCCACGGCGTGGACGCCCCCGTCGACGTGGACGATCTCACCGGTGGTCATGGGGAACAGGTCCGACAGCAGCGCCACACAGGCGCGCGCCACCGGTTCGGCGTCGGACACGTCCCAGCCCAGTGGTGCGCGCTCGCCCCAGGTGTTCTCAAAGGCGGAGAAGCTCGGGATCGACTTGGCCGCCATGGTCCGCACCGGGCCGGCGGCCACCAAGTTGACGCGCACTCCCTGGCGCCCGAGGTCGCGCGCCAGGTACCGGCTGAGCGACTCGAGCGCCGCCTTGGCCACACCCATCCAGTCGTAGGCCGGCCAGGCCACCCGGGCGTCGAAGTCGAGCGCCACCACCGACGACCTGCCGGCGGCCCGCAGCAGTGGCGCGGTGGCCTCGACCAGCGCCTTCAACGAATACGCCGACACGTGCAGCGCCTGGCCGACGTCGTCCCAGCCGGCGCGCATGATGTCGCCGCCCAGGCAGTCGGCCGGGGCGAAGCCGATGGCGTGCAGCAGGCCGTCCAGCCGCCCCCATCGCCGCTCGAGCTCGGCGGCGGCCGCCTGCAGCTGGGCCGGGTCGGTCACGTCGATCTCGAGGACGTCGACTTCCCCGGGCAGCTTGCGCGCCGTCCGCCGGGTCAGCGACAGACCCCGCCCGGCACCCGACAACACCACCTCCGCACCCTCGTCCATGGCCAGGCGCGCCACCGCAAAGGCCAGCGAAGCGTCGGTCAACACGCCGGTGACCAGGACGCGTTTGCCGTTGAGCAGGCCCATCGTGGGCGACCCTATCGGACCTTGCTTGGCGCCATCCGCTCCCGAGACCGGTCCTCCCGGTGTGCAAGGGTGGGACGGTGCGCGTGGGCATCCTGGGAGGAACCGGGCCGCTCGGTCGCGGTCTGGCGCTGCGCCTGGCCGACGCCGGGGCCGAGATCGTCATCGGTTCGCGCCAGGCCGAGCGGGCCACCGAGGTGGTCGCCGAACTAGTGCGCTCGTGGCCGGGCCGGCGCCTTCGCATCGAGGGTGTCGCCAACGACTCGGCCGCAGACGCCGACCTCGTCGTGCTGTCCACGCCGTGGGAGGCGGCGGTGCCCACCGCCGAGCAGTTGACGGACGCGCTCGACTCCAAAGTGGTGGTGTCGGTGGCCAACGCCCTCGTCCGCCAGGGACGCGAGATTCACGCCCTGGTGCCGCCACGCGGCTCGGTGGCTGCGGGGGTGCAGAGCGCCCTGCCCGGCTCGCTGGTGTCGGCGGCCGGACACCATCTCCCGGCCCAGACGCTGGCCGATCTCGACGCCCCCTTGGACGAGGACGTGCTGGTTTGCGCCGATGCCGAGGCGGCCAAGGCGCCCACCATGGAGCTGTTCGCCACCGTCGACGGCCTGCGGCCGGTCGACGCCGGCAGCCTGGCCTCGGCGGCGGCGGTGGAGGCGTTCACCGCCGTGCTCGTCACCGTGAACATCCGGTACAAGGCGCACACCACGTTGCGGCTGGGTGGGTTGCCCGGCCGGGAGGCCGAACCCCGACCGTGACCATGCGGCTCTACGACACCGCCCGCCGGGAGGTCGTCGCCTTCGAACCCCCCCGGGAGGTGTCGATCTACTCCTGCGGGATCACCCCCTACGAGGCCGCCCATCTCGGCCACGCCCAGGTGTTCCTCACCTTCGACCTCGTCCAGCGGCGCCTGATCGACCTGGGGCACCGGCCGAAGCTCGTGCGCAACACCACCGACGTGGACGACGACATCCTGCGCAAGGCGCGCGAGCTGGGCGTGCACTACCTCGACCTGGCGGCGGAGGAGATGGCCCGCTTCGACTCCAACATGGCGGCGCTGGGACTGCTGCCGGTGGCCAGCGAGCCGCGCGCCACCTCGGCCATCCCGGAGATCCTCGGGCTCATCGGCGCCGTGCTGGACAACGGCCACGCTTATGAGGCGCGAGGGGCGGTCTACTTCGAGGTGGCCAGCTTCGAGCGCTTCGGCCAGCTCAGCCATCTGCCGCGCCCGGCCATGCTGGAGCTGGCCGCCGAGCGCGGCGGCAAGCCCGACGACCCGGCCAAGCGCGATCCACTCGACTTCGTGCTGTGGCAGCCCTCTGCCCCCGACGAGCCGTCGTGGGACTCGCGCTGGGGGCCGGGGCGCCCGGGATGGCACGTCGAGTGCTCGGCGCTGGCCATGCGCGAGCTCGGGACCACCTTGGACCTGCACGGCGGCGGCACCGATCTCATCTTCCCCCACCACGAATGCGAAGCGGCCCAGTCGGAGTCGGTCACCGGGACCACCTTCTGCCGGCACTGGCTGCACGTGGGCATGGTCGGCCTCGACGGCATGAAGATGTCGAAGTCGCTCGGCAACCTGGTGTTCGTGGGCGACCTC
>DATHCF010000304.1:0-4480 GCA_035319705.1 Acidimicrobiales bacterium
GGTGACGGCCCAGGCGGTGCGGGCCGTCCCCGAAGCCCAGCGGCACGAGATCCGGCTGCGCGACATCGCCGTGCCGCTGGCCCGGGTGCCGGTGGTCCGGGCGGGCGACCCTGTGGCCGTGCTCCTCGAGCGGATGAGCGCAGAAGGGGGCACGCCCGCCATGGTGCTCGATGCCGAGGGAAGGCTGGCCGGCATAGTGGCAGGACCGGAGTTGGGGCGCGCCGCGCTCTTCGGCATGTCCGGCTACCGCCAGCCGGCCGGGCGCTGGTGAGATCCGCGCTCAGCTGATCTCGCCCTCGCCCTGCACCTCGGCGCCGAGCTCGGTGGCCTCTCTGGCCCGGGCGGCCACCTCGTGGTCGAGCGGCCCGTGCTCCTCGGCCTGCTGTGACTCGCCGGCGGTGGGCGGCCGATCGGCGTCGGGCGCGGCGGGGAATTCGCGCTCTTCTTCCTCGGTGGTGGCGGCGGTGGGAACCGTGTCCCGGGCCGGCTCGTCATGACCAGCTCCTCCTCGATCGACCTGGAATAGACGCCAGGAGCGGTACCCGCCGTCCATGGCACCCAAGCCGGGCGCAAGGAGCGGTCACCGACGGCGTTTCCCTTCTGGAGCCACAGACAGAAGTGGCACCGACACGAGTAGAGGTGCGCGATGTCCGACGGCGAGCGGGTGATCAACCGGGCCCGGCACGTCGACCACGTCATCGCCCTGTGGCCCATGCGCATCCGCCGGGGATGGTCACAGGGCGCCTGTAGCTGCGGCGAGCACGTCGAGTCGCACATCGACGGCGTGGTCGAGGTGTGGACCAAGTGGCACGGCATCGCCGTCGGCGAAGCCACCCCCGTCGTCGACTTCCGCATCGGCTCGTAGTTCTCCGGTGGGCCACAATGGCCCCCGAGCCCGATGGACCAGCGCCCCTCGCCCCCCTTCCCCCGCGCCCTCATGCCGGCGCTGCATGCCTTCACCCGCCTGCATCGTTTCCTCTACCGCAGCACCGGGGGGAGGATCGGCCGGCGGATGACCGGCTCGGTCACCTCGCTCCTGCTGCACACGACCGGACGGCGTAGCGGTGAGCGGCGGACGGTGGCCTTGGCCTACACCGAGGACGGCGACTCGTACCTGGTGGTGGCGTCGAACTTCGGCCAGGAGCGGCCTCCGGCATGGCTGCTCAACCTCCAGGCCGACCCGCACGCCGAGCTGAACGTGGGCCGCCGGCGCGTGCCGGTCACGGCGCAGATCGTGATGCCCGGCGAGGACGACTACGAGCGGCTGCTGTCGGTGGCCAGCCGGGCGACGCACGACCTGTTCGAGCGGTACCGGGCCTCGACCGCCCGTCCGATCCCGGTGGTCCGTCTGGTTCCCGACCACCACTAGCGTGAAAGCGGTGCCGGGCTGTCCTCGCTGCCACGCCGAAAACCCCGAGGGCTACCGGTTCTGCGGCGCCTGTGGCGCACCGCTGCAGGCGGTGATATGTGCCAGCTGCGCCAGCCCCAATCCGCCAGGGCAACACTTCTGCGGACAGTGCGGGGCCGCCCTGGACCAGGCCACCTCCCCGGCCACGGCGCCGGCGGCGGGCCCGGCGCTCGAGGAGCGCAAGCTGGCCACCGTGCTGTTCGCCGATGTGGTCGGTTTCACCTCCCTGGCCGAGCGCACCGACCCCGAAGTGGTGACCCGCATGGTGGACGCCGCCTTCTCGGAGCTCGCTCAGGTGGTGACCGAGTACGGCGGCACGGTGGACAAGTACCTCGGCGACAGCCTCATGGCGGTGTTCGGCGTGCCCCTGGCCCACGACGACGACGCCGAGCGGGCGGTGGCGGCCGCACTGGCCATGCGGCAGCTGGGAGGCGACCTTGTGTTCGCCATCGGCTTGAACTCGGGCGAGGTCATGGTCAGCGCCCCCGGCGGAGGCGACACCACGGTGATCGGCGACACGGTCAACGTCGCCGCCCGGCTGGAGAAGGCGGCTGCGCCCGGCGAGGTCCTGTGTGGACGGCTGACCGTCGAGCTGGCGGGCGCACGCGTCGAGTTCGACGAACGCCAGCCGGTGCTGCTCAAGGGCAAGAGCGAGCCGGTGGAGGTATGGGCGGCACGGAGGCTGCGGCGGGCCGGCGACGGCCGTGGCGAACGACCGGCGCTGGTCGGGCGCCAAGAGGAGCTCGGCTTCCTCGACACCGAGTTGCGGCGCCTGCGCGACGAAGGTCAGGGCTCGCTCGTGGTGATCTGCGGGGAGGCCGGCTCGGGCAAGACCCGCCTTCTCGACGAGCTCGCCGACCGTGCCGCCGGGTGCGCCCGCGTCGTGCGAGCCAGTTACCCGACCTTCGGTGTGCTCGGTGGGCGGCAGGTGGCCGCCGATCTCCTCGAGCAGCTCGGCCCGTCGGCCGACCCCGACGTCGAAGCCCGGGTGCGCTCGGTGCTGGGCGAGCTCGATCCCGCCCTGCGGGCCATCGAGGCGGCGGGCATCGAGCGCGAGCAGGTGTGGGCCATGGGGCAGCTCATCAAGGAGAGAACGAGCGAGCAACCGCTCGTCGTCCTCATCGACGACCTGCACGGGGCGGATCCGAAGACCCTCGAGCTGCTCGGTCAGCTGGCCGTCTATCTGCGGGACCAACCACTCCTGACGGTGGTGGCCGGACGGGCCCAGCCGTCGTCGTGGCTGTCGTCTTTCACCACCACCACCACTCTGCGGCTGCGTGCGCTGTCGCGCCCACAGGCGCTGTCGCTGGCCGAGATCCTGGTCGGCGGCCACCTGGCCGAGGACGCCAGCGCCTTTTTCGCCGAACGGGCCAAGGGCAATCCGCTGTACCTGCGCGAGCTTGTGGCAGTGGCCCGCCAACGCGGCGTGCTGGTGTCAGGGCCAGACGGCTACCACCTCACAGCCGAGCGGGTCGTTCCGGCCTCCCTGCAGGCGCTGCTGGCAGCGCGTCTCGACGCGCTCGAGCGCGAGCAGAAGGCGCTGTTCCAGCAGCTGTCCGTGCTCGGGAAGGCCACCGGCGCGGAGCTCGGAGAGCTCACCGGGCAGGACTGCGCGGCGGCGATGGCCGGGCTGGCCGACAGTGGCCTCGTCCGCTTCGATCCCGACGGAAGCTACGAGCCCGCCGATCCGCTGCTCGGCGAGGTGGCCTACGACATGCTGCCGCGCAGCACGCGCGGCGAGCTGCACCGGCGAGCGGCGGCGGTGGTGGAGCAGCCCGAAGCGCGTCTCGTGCACCTCGAAAAGGCAGCCGGCTACCGGGGCGACGACCGGGCCCTGGCCGAAGAGGCCGCCGAGGCGCTGGCCGCTGCCGGGCTGCAGATGATCGAGGGCTTCCGCCACCTCGACGCCATGCGGCTCCTCGAGAAGGCGGTCGAGCTGGGCCTGCGCCGTCCCCCGGTGCTGCTGGAGCTGGCCCGGGTGCAGGGGGCCTGCGGCAAGTCCGGCGAGGCGCTCGCCACTCTGGCTCTCGTTCCCGACGACCCCGGCGACCCGACGTTGGCAGCGGAGCGCGACCACACGGGGGCCATGGCCAAGACCTTCGACGACCCCGCCTGGGCGGCGCCGCGGCTGCTCGACGCGGCGGAGCGCTGGCGCCAGCTGGGCAACGTGGAGAAAGAGGCATGGGCGCACGCCAACGCCGGGGTGGCCACCTTCTACACGAGCCAGATGGCGCAGGCGGCTGCCGAGCTCGAGCGCGGTCTCGAGCTGTTCGAATCGATCGGCGACCGGGCCGGCGCGGTGGCGGCGTCGTCGTTCCTGTGCCTGGCCAGACCGGAGGACCCGAGAGTGGAGCGGTGGCTCACCGAGGCCCTGGCCTTCGCCAACGAGACCGGTGACCGCAACCGGCAGGCGACCACGCTGGCCACACTGAGCTGGAAGCACTTCATCGCCTCCCTCCACGGCACGGCCAGAGAGATGGCCCCCGCCGAGGAGGCCGCTGCACGCCTGTGCGCGTTGTCAGAGGAGCTCGGGATGCTCGACATGACCGTGCACGGTCGCGCCCTTCGAGCCTTCATGATGCGCCAGACCGGCCGATTCGAAGAGGCCAGGCACGAAGCCGATGCGCTCGCCCAGCTGTTGAGCCCGCCGCGGCGGCACAACGAGTCGTGGTTGGGCTGGGCCGCCTCCTTCACCGTGGCCCTGGCCACCGACTCCCCCGACGCGGCCGCCCCGTACCCCCCCGAGGACTCCGTGGACCCGGTGGTGGCCATGGCCGGCGTGCTGATCGTCGCCGCGCTGGCTCTGGCCGGGCGGGGCGACGAGGTCGTGGGCCGGCTGGAGCACGGATCGCGCTCCTTCGAAGGGGCGATCGCCGATCTGGGCGGGGTCGTCGCCGCCATGGGCCTCGTGCTGTCGGGCCAGACCGAAGCCGCACGCGAGCGACTCGAGCGGGCGCACAAGGCGGCCGAGGTGTTCGACGCCCGCGGTGTGCTCCGTTCGGCGGAGGCCATGTTGGCCGAAGTGGACGGCCGGGCGCCCGAGATGCCCGCCGGGGCGGAGGAGCCGAGCAT
>DATHCF010000305.1:0-13470 GCA_035319705.1 Acidimicrobiales bacterium
CCGCTCGACTTCGGTGGCGGCACCACGGAGTCCCTCGACGAGGCGCTGCGCGGCCTCATCGGTGCGGCGGGACGCGACCCTGCGGAGGTGCTGGAGCTGTTCTCGTCGCGGCTGGCCACCGCGGTGATCTCCTGCGACAGCCCGCGGTTCCTCTCCTTCATCCCGGCTGCTCCCACCAAGGTGTCGCTGCTGTTCGACATGGTGGTGTCCTGTTCGTCGCTGCAGGGCACCACGTGGCTCGAAGCGGCAGGGGCGGTGGCGGCGGAGAACCAGGCTCTGGCCGTGCTGGCCGATCTCGTGGGCCTGCCGCCGGAGGCGGGGGGATGCTTCGTGTCGGGGGGGACCGCCGCCAACCTGTCTGCACTGGTGGTGGCGCGTGACACGTCACCCTGGGCGCGGGACGGCGGCGGCCGTCCGGCGCGGATCGCGGTGAGTACCGAGTCCCACTCGTCGGTGGCCCGGGCGCTGTCGGTCATGGGCGTCCTGCCCCTGGTGGTGGCCGTGCCGGATCATCGCCTGACCGGGAGCGCCCTGGCGGAGGCCCTGGCCGCCGAAGAGGACACGAGCGACGTGGTGGCGGTGGTGGCCACCGCCGGCACCACCAACGCCGGGATCGTGGACGACCTGTCGGGAGTGGCGGAGGTGGCTGCCGCGCACCGACTTTGGTTCCACGTCGATGCGGCCTACGGGGGCGCGGCGCTGTTCTCGCCTTCCACACGGCCGCGCTTCTCCGGCATCGAGCACGCCGATTCGGTGGTCGTCGACCCGCACAAGTGGCTCTTCGCCCCCTTCGACTGCGCCGGGCTCCTCTACCGCCGGCCGGCCCTGGCCAAGGCGGTGCACACCCAGAAGGCGGCCTACCTCGAGGTGGTCCACGAAGTGGACGACCCGGCGGTGTGGAACCCGGCGGACTACGCCGTACATCTCACGCGCCGCGCCCGCGGGTTGCCCCTGTGGTTCTCGCTCGCCGTGCACGGCACCGACGCCTACCGGCACGCAGTGGAATCGGTGCTGGCCGTGGCCCGGGAGGCCGCCTCCATGGTGCAGCGTGCACTGCATCTCGAGCTGGTACGCCAACCGGAGCTTTCGATCGTGCTCGTACGGCGCCCGGGATGGACGCCGGCCGACTACCACCACTGGTCGCTGCAACTGCTCGCCGATCAGACCGGCTTCGTCACGCCCACCATCTGGGAAGGCGAGACCGTGGCCCGCTTCGCCTTCCTGCACCCCCACACCACCCTGGCCATGGTTGAGCAGATGCTCGACTCCATGGTGTGACCGCCCTTCAGCGCGGAGCGCGGTCCTCGAGCAGCGGGGCCCCCGGCCGGCGGCGAGCGTCCTCGGGCCGCCGTCGCCACGCCACCCCGGACAGGGCTTCGAGGACGACCCGGTTGGCCAGGTAGGCGGTGACCTCGGCATGGTCGTAGGGCGGAGCGACTTCCACCACGTCGAGACCGGCCAGCGGCAGCTCGATGGCCACCCGCTGCACGGCGTCGAGCAGCTGCCGGGGGGTCAGCCCGCCGGGTTCCGGCGTCCCGGTGCCGGGGGCGGAGCCCGGGTCGACCACGTCGATGTCCACCGAGAGGAACACCGCGTCGCACTGGTCGGTGGCGATGGTGAAGGCCTCGTCGAGACATGCGCTGAGCCCGCGCTCGGTGATCTCGGACATGTGGTAGCTGCGCATGTGCCCGGCCGCCATCCAGGCGAGGGTGTCGGGGTCCGGCCAGTAGCCGCGCAGGCCGAGTTGCAGGAACCGGTCGGCGCGCACCGCGCCGGACTCGATCAGCCGGCGCATCGGGGTGCCGTGCCCGTAGAGCGAGCCGAACTGGGTGTCGGCGGTGTCGGCGTGGGCGTCGAAATGGACCACCGACACCCGCCCCGGGCCTTGGTGGGCGGCGACCCCGGTGACGTCGGGGAGGGCGATGGTGTGGTCGCCCCCCAGCACCACCGGCATGGCGCCGCTCCCGGCCACCTGGTCCACGGCGCGTCGCAGTCGGTCGAGCGAGCTCTCGATCTCTCCGGGCGGCATGATCACGTCCCCCACGTCGACCACGCCGAGCTCCTTCAACGGATCGACCCCCAGGGCCAGGTGCGGCCGGCAGCCGTCGTGGGGGAGATAGTCGGTGGCCCGGATGGCAGCCGGGCCGAAGCGGCAGCCCGGGCGGTGCGAGGTGCCGCCGTCGAAAGGTGCACCGACGATCACGACGGCGGCGCCAGCCAACGAGGCGGCGTCGCCGAGGTCGGCCGGCGGGACCCCCAAGAAGGTGGCCGGCGGCCCGTACATCGACGCTGCGCACATGGCGCCATTCTCGCCACATCCGGGAGCGGACGGAGGCATCCTCTTCGGACCCGGCCGGGGCCGAGGGACCGGGCGCCAGACAGGAGGGACCTTTGACGACGAGCGGCGAGATCGACGTCGTCGTGCCCGGAGGGTCGGTGCACGTCTGGGAGAGCGGCGCAGGACCCCCGGTGCTGCTGCTGCACGGTGGCCCGGGGCTGTCGGACTACACCTTCAGCGTCGTGCCCGAACTGGAGGACGCCTACCGGGTGATCAGGTTCCAACAGCGCGGCCTGGCGCCGTCCACCGCTGACGGCCCGTTCACGGTGGAGCGTCACGAGGCCGATGCCCTGGCCGTGCTCGACGTCCTCGGGATCGAGCGCGCCTGTGTCGTCGGCAGCTCCTGGGGTGGCCATCTGTCCATGCACCTGGCCGCCGATCATCAGGAGCGGCTCTCGGGGCTCGTGCCGGTGGACCCGCTCGGAGCGCTGGGCGACGGGGGCGAGGCCGACCTCGAACGCATTCTCGCCGACCGGGTGTCGCCCGAAGTCGCGGCGCGTGTCGGCGAGCTCGACGAGCGGGCCATGGCCGGCGAGGGCACGGGAGACGAAGCGCTGCAGGCCTTCGCCCTCGTCTGGCCCGCCTACTTCACCGACCCCGCCGGGGCTCCCCCCATGCCACCCATGGGCATCTCGTTGCCGTGTTACTCGCAGACCTGGGATTCCATCCACGAGCACCTGGCCCGTGGGACCCTCGAACAGAAGTTGCCTTCCGTGCGCGTGCCCACCGTCTTCCTCCTCGGCGCCGAGAGCCCCATTCCCGTCGAGCACGGCCGGGCATCCGCCGCCTTGATCTCCGGGGCGCGTTGCATCGTCGAGCCGGACTGCAGGCACTTCGTGTGGCTGGAGAGACCCGGATCGGTGCGAGCGGCCGTCGACGAAGTGCACGCCCGGCAGTGAACGACCGCAAGCTCCGCAGGTTCGTCCGGCAGTGGCACAGGCGATATCCGCTTCCCTCCGACTGGGTGGACAATCGGGCCAACAAGCAGTTGCGCCGGAGCGAAGCCAGATGGTTGGCGCCGTTCGAGGGCGCCGCATCGCTCAAACGCCGGCAGGTGAAGGATCTCGTCGAATGGCGATACGGCGGCGAGACGACACGACGTGAGCTGGCTTTGGCGAGCATCGACGGCCCGGCGTCGTGGGGAAGGCTGCAGCGCGCCATCAAGCGCGCCCTGCAGGAGCACAGCCCCACCGGTGCCCTCGACCGTCTGCTCAGCGACAAGCACGGGTTCACGGGATGGGGTCCGGGTATGGCCAGCACCGTCCTGGCCGCCTGTCGCCCGACCCTCTACGTGGTGGCCGACGAACGCGCCCTTCGGAGCCTGAGCGCGCTCGGGCTGATGGTCCCCCACTCCTTCGAGGAGTTCGACCGGCAGGACTGGTGGCCGTATCTGCGAACCTGCCGGGACCTCTCGGCACTGTCCGGGCTCCCGCTGCGATCCGTCCACCATGCCCTTCGGGTTGCCGCCGACGAGGCGCCCGAGCTGCCGGCGAGCCCGAGCCCCGGGCGGAAGTGAGGGGCAGCCGCTCCTCTCTTCTGCGCGTTCACGGGCTCTTATGGGCGTTCGCCCTGGAGGTCCATTCGATAGACGTTGGTGTCGCGCCGGGAGAACCCCAGGCGCTGGTACAGGCGGTTGGCGTCCTCTCTCCCCGGGCGTGAGGTCAGGTCCACGTTCCGACAGCCCTCCTTGCCCGCCCGGGCCACGGCCGCCCCGACCAGGGCGGAGCCGATCCCGAGGCCGCGCCGGCCGGTGTCGACCACCACGTCTTCGATCCAGGCGCGACGCCCGGTGGGGATCCGGAAGATGGCGAGGGTGAGCGATCCGACGATGGGCCCGCCCGGCCCCAGCCGGGCCACGAACAGGACGGTGGCGGCGCAGTCGACGATGGCGCGCACCTCGTCACCGGTGGGGGCCGGCGCCGACGAGGAGAGCTGCGGGACGAGCGCTTCGAGGGCGGCAGTGGCGTCGGCCACCGACGAGGGTCCGACCTCCTCGACGACGAGCTCTGCGCCGCCGCCGTTCATGGCGCCATCGTAACGAGGCTCATTGCTGGTCGCCCTCGGGGAAATGATGGGCGAGCGCTTCGTGATGTGGCGTGGCGTCGTCCTCGGTCGGATTGGTGTGGATGATGGCTTCGGCCAGCCGCGGCACCTGGTGGAGCAGGCGGTGGTAGGCCTCGGTGGCGATGGCGTGGGCCTGCACCACGCTCTGGTGGCTGTCGGAGACCACGTCGATCTCGGCCCGTAGTTCATGGCCGATCCAGCGGATACGGACGTTCCCGACGTCCACGATGCCCGGCGACGATCGCAGGACCGCCTCGACCTCGTCGACCAGCTCGGGGTCGACGCTGTCCATGAGCCGCCGGTACACGGCTCGTGAGGTGTCGAAGACGACGACGGCGATGACCACGGTGATGGCGAGCCCGACCGCCGGGTCGGCGTCGGGCGCCCCGGCGGCGACGGCGATGGCCCCGATGACGACGGCGAGCGACGTGAGCCCGTCGGTACGGGCGTGGGCACCGTCGGCTTCGAGGGCCGCCGAGCCGATCCTCCGTCCCACCCTGATGCGGTAGACGGCCACCAGCTCGTTGCCGGCGAACCCGACCAGGCCGGCGACCGCCACCCAAGGCGTGCCGTGAATGCTGGACGGGTGCAGCAGCCGCCCGATCGAGGCGTAGGCCGCCCCCGCCGTGGAGGCGGCCATCAGGGCCACGATGGCCAGCCCGGCCAGGTCTTCGGCGCGACCGAACCCATAGGTGTAGCGGCGGGTCGGTGCTCGCCGGCCCATGCGGAAGGCGATGGCCAGCGGCACCGCCGTCAGCGCGTCGGCGAAGTTGTGCACGGTGTCCGCCAGCAGCGCCACCGATCCCGAGAGGAGGCTGACGACCAGCTCGACCGCGGCGGTGGCGGCGAGAGCGCCCAGTGACACGAACACCGCCCGGGTGCCGGCGGCCGTGGTCTCGAGGGCCCGGTCGGTGCTCGGCGCGCCGTGGGTGTGGAGACGAAAGCCAGCCGCACGGTGCCGGTGGCCGTGGCGCAGTGGTCCGTCGTCGTGGTGGTCTCGAGGCGCCACGCAGTCCTCCCGGCCGGCACGCCGCCGACCTGAGCCTATGGTGGTCCGGTGACAGCGGGGGACGGGGCCGGTGACGACGGGGCCGGGGACAGCCGGCAGCCGCGACCCAACATCCTGCTCGTCGTCTCGGACCAGGAGCGCCAGCGCAATTGGCTTCCCCCCTCGGTCACCCTGCCCTGGCGCGAGCGGCTGATCGCCGAGGGCCTCGAGTTCACCCGGTACCACACCCACTCCTCGCCGTGCTCGCCCAGCCGAGGGAGCCTGTTCACCGGCCGCTACCTCCCGGGACACGGCGTGGTGGACAACGTCATCATGCCCGAGCACACCGAGCTCGACCCCGCCATCCCCACCTTGGGCAGCGTGCTCCGCTCCGCCGGCTACCGCTCCTCCTACATCGGCAAGTGGCATCTCTCACAGGGCGAGCATCCGGACATGGAGGCATACGGCTTCTCCGACTGGGACGGGAACGACCGCCACTTCATGGGGTGGGCCGGCACCGGCGTCCACTTCGACCCCGTCATCGCCACCAACGCCGCCCACTGGATCGAGCGCAACGCCGGCCGGGGGCATGGCGCGGCGCACGACCCGTGGTTCCTCACCGTGGCCCTGGTGAACCCGCACGACGTCATGTGGTTCCCCATCGACCAGCCCGGCTACGCCGAGCGCCATCCCGAGGAGGTGGCCAAGGTGCGCCAGATCCTGGAGCTAGCCGCCTGGAAGGACGACGACCCACTTCCCGTCTACCACGAACACTATGACGCCCACTGCGACACGCTGCCCGCCAACTTCCACGACGACCTGCATTCCAAGCCCGAGGCCCATCGCCAGTGGCGATGGGACCAGCAGCACGGCATGTGGGGCTTCATCGATCCGCTCGACACCCGGGCCTGGTTGCGCCACCTCGACTACTACGTCGAGCTGCACCGCCTCGCCGACCGGAGCCTCGGTACCGTGCTCTCCGCCTTGGAGCGCAGCGGGGCCTGGGAGGACACCGTGGTCGTCTTCACCTCCGATCACGGCGACATGTGCGGTTCGCACGGGCTGCGTTCGAAGGGGCCGTTCGTCTACGACGAGATCATGCGCGTCCCGCTGTACGTCCGGGTGCCTGGACGCACGGTTGCGGGGACGCGCACCGATGCGCTGGCCACCCACGTCGACCTGGCCGCCACCATCTGCGCCCTGGCCGGCGTGGAGCCTTCGTCGGTCACCGGCCCGGACGGGCGGCCCAGCCTCCAGGGGGTGGACCTGCGGCCGGTGTTCGAGAACCCCCGCCGATCGGTGCGGGATCACGTGCTCTTCGCCCAGGACTCTGCCCAGACCGAGAACCTGAACCGCGTCCGCTACGCACTTCGGGGTTTCTTCGACGGGCGCACCAAGTACGCCCGCTACTACGGCGTGGGGGGCGGCAAACCGTCGACCGGCCTGTGGGGACGGGATCCCGGGTCGAAACTGTTCGACGCCGACGCCGCCTTCGACGACCAGGACCACGAGTGGTACGACCATGACGCCGACCCGCTCGAACTGGAGAACCTGGCGCACGCCCCTGGACGACGGGCCGAACTCCGGCAGAACTTCGAGCGGCTGCTCGACTACGAGAAACAGGAGCTCGTCGGCGGGCGGGGTTGATCACCCGCTCCACGCCCCTCCGCCCCGGGTGCCGTCGCTGGGGAGGGGCTCGGCACCCGGGGGGCGGGCGCGAATCAGGCGGCTCTGGACGGCGTTCGCTCCACCAGGCGTCCGAGCTGCGCATCGAGGTCGAGGGCCGACCACGAGGCCCGCTCCACTTCGTGGGCGGCGTTGTGGAGGGCGCCCGGTCCGGCCAGCCGCCGGCTGAGATCGACGAGGACCTGCAGGAGCGTTCTCATAGTGCCTCCAGGACCATTGGCTGTCAGGAGCAAGGTACGACACCGAGATGTCCGTTCCGTCACCGGCTTGTGAACGGCGGACGAACTCTGTGTGCTGCGCCGTTGCTCGAGGACGCGGTGGGCGCTTCGTCGGTTCGTGGTGTTCGCTGCGGGCGCGCCGAGGCGCACACGCGTCCCTACTTCAACGGCGGGTCGTCACCGTCCGGAGGGACCGCCGTGTCGGCCCTGTCGCCGTTTGCAATGTGGCCGTTCGTCGCCGAAGGCGCCGAGGGCGCTCGTCGGAGTGCCGGGCCGGCCGGAGCCCCCTCCGATGCCTGCCGGGGCGCCCTCGGCTGCGGCGGTGGGGACGCGGCGGGTCCCAGCGGAGCGGTCGCCCACCCGTAGGCGGGGGTGGCAGTCAGCCGGCGACGGTCCATGTGGCCGATCATCTGGTGCCACAGCGAACCGGTGAGCGCATCGAACCTCTTGGGCAGCCGATCGGCCAGGCTGATCGCCTCCTGGCGGTAGCGCTGGGCGATCCCACCCATGACGAACACCGTCAGGGTGGAGAGCTTGGACTCTTCGTCCAGTACCAGTCCATGGAGGCGCTCGGCGGCCACCCGGGCGTCCTGCATCGATCCGAGGATGTCCTGCAGCTGCACCAGGGCCCGCACGTACTTGGCGGTGGTCTGGCCGGAATACAGCTCGGCGACGAATTCCAAGGCGTAACGCAGTCGCTTGCCGCGGATGCGCAGCCGGTGGAAGTCATCGGGGGCGCCGCTTCGCCGGGCGCGCTTCACCGCTTTGGTGACGGCCCGGTGGCGGACCGAGACGAGGTCCGGCACCACCACCAGCGCCGGGGCGCGGGCGGGGCCGACCCGCCGTGACGGCCCCTGCCGCAAGAGGCCGGCGAAGGACGACACCAGCCGCTCGTACCGGCTGGAGTCCAGCACCGCCAGCAGCTTTTCCCGGGCTTCGGCGCGCTCGGCGGTGAGCAGCTGCGCCAGGTCGCCGAGGGCCCCTCTGTCGGGCTCGGACATGTCCGCCGCCCACTGGCCGACGCGCTCGAGCTGCACGTCGAGGTCGCGCACCGCGCCCAGGGCGTCCGCCACCCAGCCCAGCTCGTTTCGCACCTGCCCGGCGCGCGCCGGCAGCGCCTCGGCGAACATGGCCAGCGCGGCACGCATCCGGCGCGTGGCCACCCGCATGTCGTGCAGCTCCTCGGGATCCTCGCCGAGACGCGTGCCCGCTTCGTGCGCCAGCATCGCCTGGAAGTTCCGTCGCAAGACCACAAAGGCCAGATCGCCCACCGACGGCAGGGGAGGGAGAGTCGGCGATCCCAGATCGGGACCGGCCGGGATGCGCACCCCCGAGGCCAGCAGACCGGCTTCGAACTTCGACAAGGTGGCCGGCTGCAGACCGCACTCCCTGCGCAGGCGTTCCACCAGAGGCGTCAGCTGCTTCACCGACGAGCCCTCGATCTCGACCTCGACGCGCCGCAGGCGGACTGGCTGAGCGGACTCGGCCACGTCGATGACGGTGTCGTCCAGAGCCAGCTCCGCGGCCTGGGAGCCGTCGAGCCGAAGCGTGTAGGGGCGCCGCCGGGTACGCACCTCGAGGACCTGGCGCAAGGGCCGGTTGCCGATCAACGCGTGCAGCCGTTTGCCCACCGGCCCCTCGGCACCGAGGGTCTCGACGTTGCCGTCGGCCAGCCGCTCGGTGACCTCGAGCCGCCGGCGCAGTCCCCCCTCGGCCGGGCTCGTGTCCTTCAGGGTGAGCTCGGCGCCACCGCCCCGCCGGCGCAGGCGCAGGACGAACCCGGAGCGGCCGATCCGCCAGTCGGTGGTGTCGAGGTAGGTGTCGACCAGCCGCCGTGTGGCGAGCGGCTCGGCCACCACGGAGCCGGGGATCGCCGCCGGTGCGGCGAATCCGCCGATGCTCGTGTGGGTCCACGCGGCGGTGGTGAGCCAGCGCTCGACGGGCCGGAGATCGAGGGCATCGAACTGCCACTCGACCTCGACGTCCCGGGGATTCGATCGGGTGGCGGCCACCCGACGAGGCTACCGGGCACCCCGTGGCACCGTGGTGGGGATCCCCGAATTGGCGGAGTGACGACGGTAGCTTCCCGGGTATGGCACGGTCGGTGGTCGGGCAGCTTCAAGCACGTCGCTCGGGCGCGCCCCGTATCTCGGCGGTGCGCGCCGCCGGCGGGGTCCTGCTGCGCCCGGCGGGACGAGGCCGGCTGGAGGTGGCGTGCGTCCACCGCCCGGGGCGCGACGACTGGTCGCTGCCGAAGGGAAAGCTCGAGCCGGGGGAGTCGTTCGAGGACTGCGCCCTGCGCGAGGTGCTGGAGGAGACCGGGTACGCGTGCGAGCTCGGGGCCTTCGCCGGCTCCACCGAGTACGTCGACCGGCGTAGCCGCCCGAAGGTCGTGGCGTACTGGTATATGGACCCGGCTCCCGGCGCCAGCTTCCATGCCCCGCCACGCATCTGTGCCGACGAGATCGACGACATGCGCTGGGTCGAGCTGGCGGTGGCGAAACGGGCCCTGACCTATGCCCATGATCGAGACCTCCTCGACGCCGTCGACCGCGAGGAGATCGCCGTCTCCGGCTGAGCCGCCAGGGCTGCTCCGCCACACAACGTGGTGACTCTGGGGGAATTTCTCTCAGATTGTGGTAATTGCGGCGGTCGATTGCTGACCTCGGCACCGGACCGTAGGGTGATACCACTTAGAAGAGTTATTCAGCCGCGGTAAGTGAAGCAGGTGGGCGTGAGCGGGGGGACGGCATCTCCAGCGGTGATCCGGGAACTGCTCTCGGGGATCACCATGCCGGCGCCACGCCCGAAGCCGGCGCCGAAACCGGCAACCGGGTCGGCCCCGGCGCCCGCCGCCACCGCAGCGCGCGGGCGAGGCCGCTCAGGCACTCGCCGACGCCTGTCCGGCGTCGCAGCCGTCGTGGCCGGACTGGCCTTGGTGGGCGGACTGGCGGGCTGGCTGGGCGGCACCGGCCCGAGTGGCGCCCGGCTGTCGCACGCGGGCGGCACTGTCCGGAGCGGTGGAAAGGGCGGTTGTAGCGCGGAGCGCCAGGGCGTGGTGTGCACCGTCCAGCGCCTGCTCGACAACTGATCGCCCGCTGTCGTCGCCGCCGTCGTCGTGCCTGCAGCGCGGAAAAAGGGGACGAAGGCTCCCATCCGTGGCGGTGAGGCGGTCGTAGTCTTGACCCCTCATGGAACCGGCTGCGCTCTCCGCGCCACCGGCTGACGCGGGGCCGGGCGCGCCGATCCCGGCCAAGGCCGCATCCCAAGCCGCCTCCCACGTCTGGTCGCTGCTGCGCCCACTGGCGGTGCGCGACTACCGACTGTTGTGGCTGGCCCAGGTGTTCAGCGAGCTCGGCGACTGGGCCACCCGCCTCGCCCTCATGCTCCTCGTGTACCACCGCACCCACTCCGCGGCGCTGAGTGCGGCAGTGGTCACCGCTTCGTTGGCCCCGTGGGCCGGCTTGGGCCAGGTCCTCACCAGCGCCGTCGACCATCTGCCGCGTCGCACCGTGATGATCGGCGCCGATGTGGTCCGCGCCCTCATCTTCGGGCTGCTGGTCGTGCCGGTGCCCTTGGCGGTGGTGTTCCTGGCCGCCTTCGCCTCGGGGATGTTCACCGCTCCCTTCGAGGCGGCCCGCCACGCCATTCGCGTAGAGGTGACCGACGACGACCGCCTCGGCGGCGCCATCTCGCTCTTCCTCATCACCGGGCAGATCACCACCATGGCGGGATTCGCCCTCGGTGGGGTGCTCGTCAGCCTGGTGGGAGCCCGGCCCACCTTCGCCGTCAACGCCGCCAGCTTCCTCGCCTCCGCCTGCTTTCTGTGGGGCATGCGGACTCGGTCGGTGGGCCGTTCCGGCGGAGCCCGACAGCGCGGGTACCTCGCCGCCGCCTTCCGGTTCCTCACCGGGGATCCGGTGCTGCGGTGGTGCGCAGTGCTCGCCTCGGCCACCGCATTCGGTGGCATGGGCGTGGAGGCGGTGGCAGCGGCCTACGGACGCGGCCACCCACTGGAGGTGACCCTGCTGGCGGTGGCCGTGCCCGTCGGGATCGTTTCGGCCTCGGCGGCCGTGCCCCACGCCGGGCCACCGCGCCGGCTGCTGCGGGTCGCCGGCCTGGTGCCGATCATCGGAGGCGCCGTCGGCGTGGCCATGTTCGCTGCCGGCAGCAGCATGCTCGTCGGGGTTCTCGGCTTCGCCGCTTCCGGGGTCGCCGTCTGCGTGCCGGCAGCCTCCGGGTCGGTGGTGGCTCGGCGCATGGAGTCCGCCTTCAGGGCTCCCGCCTTCAGCCTCTTGAACGGCGGGTCACTCGGTGCCCAGGCAGCTGGGGCGGCGGCAGGGGGCATGCTGGCCGGCCTGTTCGGGCCCCGGCCCACCTGCATCGCTGCCTGCGCGGCGATGGCACTGGTCGGACTGGCTGCCAGCGCCCGGCTCCCGGACTCCTCCGCGCCGGCCGTGGTGCCGGCCGTCCACCCCGCTCCCTGACGGCGACTACCGCGGCGGGCCAAAAAGAAGGGGGGTAGCCGTGGACCCGGCTACCCCCCTTACTGAGTGTGACCCGCCTGACCGGATCACCAAGCGATCCGGCGAAAGCGGATTCAACCCCAAGCTTGGCTAACCATTTTGCATTCTCTCCCTGGTCGAGCCGGGGGGCGTCCGGCGGAATCATCCACACCCACTGACGGCGAACTGTACTGAGCTGTTTTTGCGAAATACAGAGGCCGTCGTTTTCCTGGTGTGACGGGAGATTCACTACATCGAACTCATTGAGTGGTGAAACTGCCGCACCACGTCGTCCGATTCGCAATCGTCATCCAACGGGCGATGCGGATTCGGCTCGTCACGTGGCCAATCCCACGAACTGTGATGGGGGTGTCTCGAATTGCAGTTGTGAATCGCGCGGGAAGATGTAGTGAAGATTTTTTTGCGCAATAACGCTGACGGTATCTTTCGTTGCGGCGATCGCCGAATGGCAACCCCTATCGCAAGGAACTACCCCCGCTCAACGCCGAGCAGCGGTCAGGGCGTCGACCGGGAATTCGACGCTGCGATGCTCAGCGCATTCCGTGCAGTCCGCCGGGTGGCGCCACGAGCGCAGGAGCCGCCGGCCGGCGGCGTCGAGCGTGACCACGAAGGTCCCCGAGGCCTCGTCGACCGACAGCTCGTAGTAGGGGCGCCATTGCGTGCTGGCCGGCGGTTGGCCCGTGCCCTTCACCACGCGGCGGAAGCGCATGCGGGCGGGGTCGAACAGCCAGGTGTTGTGGCAGGACTCGATGGTGATCATGTGCCGATGCTGCGCCCCGGGACTGTGGGGCGCCTGGGAACCGCCCGACGATCAGGTTGCGAATTCCTGTGTGTTCCTTGGGCGGGCGTGAAGGAGGCGACCCCCGCTGCAGCGGCCGGCCGGGAAGAATCGTCGGCGTGATCGAGCTGCTCGGGATCGGCTTCGTGGCCGGGCTGGTGGCCGGCATCTCTCCGTGCATCGTCCCGGTGCTGCCGGTGGTGCTGGCGGCAGGCGCCACGGGGGACTCCGAGACCGGGGCCGACAGCGAGCGCAAGCCGCGCTCGGCGCGCTGGCGGCCCGTGGCGGTGGTCGGCGGGCTGATCCTCAGTTTCAGTGCCGTCACCCTCGGCGGGTCCGCCCTTCTGAGCGCCCTGGACCTGCCGCAGGATCTGCTGCGCGACGCGGGGCTCGTCGTGGTGGGCCTGGTCGGGCTGGGGCTGCTCGTCCCCGCCGTCGGCCAGCTGCTCGAGCGGCCGTTTGCTCGTCTGCACTTCCGCCAGCCCACCGGGCGGGGCAGCGGCTTCCTGCTGGGGCTCGGACTCGGGGCCCTGTTCGTGCCGTGTGCCGGTCCGGTGCTGGCCGCCATCTCTGTGGTGGGCGCCACCCGGAAGGTCAGCTTCGAAGCGGTCCTGCTCACTTTGCTGTTCTCGGCGGGAGCGGCCGTACCGCTGCTGTTCGTCGCCGTGGCCGGGGAGCGCCTCACCAGCAGGGTCCAGGCGCTGCGGCGGCGGGCCCCCGCCATGCGCATGGCCGGTGGGGCGGTGATGATGGCCATGGCGCTCGTGATCGGCTTCAACCTCACCGACGGGTTGCAGCGCGCCGTGCCCGGGTACACGAGCGCCCTGCAGAGCGACGTGGAGGGCGGCGGCTTCGTGACCCACCAGCTCCAG
>DATHCF010000306.1:0-6094 GCA_035319705.1 Acidimicrobiales bacterium
CAGGTCGGCGATCACCCGGATGTCGCGGCGGTGGGCGTCGTCCAGGAACGCCACCAGGTCGTCGAGGGTGCCGAGATCGGGGTGCACGGTGAAGAAGTCGCTGATGTCGTATCCACCGTCGCGCATGGGCGACGGGTAGTACGGAAGCAGCCAAAGGCAGTCGACACCCAGCCATTGCAGGTATTCGAGCTTCATGCGCAGTCCGGTCAGGTCCCCGACGCCGTCGTCGTTGGCGTCGAAGAAGCCGCGCGTCAGCACCTCGTAGAACACCGCACGCCGGTACCACTCCGACTGGCCGCGCGCCGGCAGGGCGACCGGGCGGATGCCGGGTAGCCGCGCCCCGCCGGCCCGGCGCGCCTGCGGTGCTCGCTGCTGGCGCCTGGTTCTCGACGGACGGGGTGCTTTGGACACCGTTACGCACCGTAACCGAGCGTCGAGCCCGAACTGCGTTTTCACGCGCCCAAAGGACGCCTTCCGAAGGCCTCGAGCAGGCGGTCGGCCGCCTCGTAGGGATCGAGGCGATGCTCGACGACGTCCTCGAGCAGACTGCCCATCTCCCCACCGGAGAGCAGGGCGCCGATGTCACGCTCGATGCGGGCGGACAGCACCGTCCGGAACTCCCGCTCCAGGCGAGCGCGGCGGCGGCGCTCCAGGCTGCCGTCGGCGGCCAGCTGCAGCTGGTGGCGGCGGATCTCCTCCCACAGCCGGCCGACGCCCTGGTCGGAGGTGGCCACCGTCTCGACCACCGGGGGCCGCCAGCTCGCGGGGTTGCTCAGGTCCAGCATCTGCTCGAGATCCCGGCGGGTCTCGGCCGCACCGGGGTTGTCGGCCTTGTTGACCACGAACACGTCCGCTGTCTCCAGCAGCCCGGCCTTGTTGGCCTGGATGGCGTCTCCCCACCGGGGGTTCACCACCACCACCGTGGTGTCGGTGGCCGACGCCACCTCGACTTCGACCTGACCCACACCCACCGTCTCCACCAGAAGCACGGGGAACCCGGCGGCGACGAGCACCCGCAGGGCCTCGGGCACGGCCAGCGCCAGCCCGCCGAGATGGCCACGTGTGGCCATCGACCGGATGAACACGCCCGGGTCGAGGGCGTGGTCCTGCATGCGCACGCGGTCGCCCAGGATGGCGCCCCCCGAGAAGGGCGACGTCGGGTCGACGGCCAGCACGCCGACCGGGCCTCCCTCGGCCCGCACCACCGACACCAGCCGGTCGACCAAGGTGGACTTGCCAGCACCCGGCGCACCGGTGATGCCCACGGTGGCGGCCTCCTCGCCGCTGCGGTAGGCCAGGGCCGCCACCTGGCGAGCGGGACTGTCGGGGTCACCGGCGCCGTCGCCGCGCTCCACCATCGACAGCAGACGGGCGAGCGCACGCCGGTCGCCGGCCGCGGCGGCCGACATGAGCTCGGCGGGATCGCTGCTCGGGTGGGTCACGACGGGGGCGGAGCGTACCGGTCAGGCCAGCGTGACATCGGCTCCCAGCGCCCGCAGCTTCCCGGCGAAGTCCTCGTAGCCGCGCCGTACGTGCGCGGCGCCGCTCACCACCGTTTCGCCTTCCGCCGCCAACCCGGCCAGCACCAGGGCGGCGCCGGCGCGGATGTCGGGTGCGCGCACGGGCGCCCCCTGCAGGTGGTGGACGCCACGCACCACGGCGTGGTGACCCTCGGTACGGATGTCGGCTCCCATGCGACGGAGCTCGTCGACGTAGCGGAACCGTCCCGAGAAGAGGTTCTCGCTCACGATGCCCACCCCGTCGGCCACCGACAGCATCGTCACCAGGAACGGCGTGCAGTCGGTCGCCACCCCCGGATAGGGCAGGGTGGCCACGTCCACACTGTGCAGCCGGCCATCGACGGCGGCCCGCAGTCCCTCGGGGGTGTGGGTCAGCTCCATGCCCATGGTTCCCATCTTCCGAAGCAGCATGTCCATGTGTTCGGGACGGGCGTCTTCCACCACCACCTCCCCGCCGGCCAGGCCCGCGGCAGCCAGAAAGGTGGCGGCGACCACCCGGTCGGGGATCACCCGGTGGGCGGCCTGCGCCGGGTGCAGTTCATCCACCCCTTCCACCTCGACGTGCGAGGTACCGGCCCCGGTGATCCGGGCGCCCATGGAGATGAGGAAGGCGGCCAGGTCGGCCACCTCCGGCTCGCGCGCGGCGTTCTCGATGACGGTGGTGCCCTTGGCCAGCACCGCCGCCATGAGCAGGTTGTCGGTGGCGGTGTGGCTCGGGTACTCGAGCACCACCCGGGCACCGACCAGCCGGGCCGGGGTACCGGGCACCGTTCCGTGGATGTCGCCGTGGACGGTGGCGAAGGAGGCGCCGAGCAGCGCCAGCCCGTTCAGGTGGATGTCGATGGGCCGGCTGCCGAAGTCGTCGCCGCCGGGAAGCGGCACGGTGGCCTCGCCGGCACGGCCGAGCAGCGGGCCGAGCACCACCACCGAGGCGCGCAACCGGTCGGTCAGCTCGTACGGCGCCCGCGGCACCAGGCGGGCAGGCGTGTCGAGGATGAGGTCGCCCGGATCGTCGTGGTCGTCCTCCCGCGGATTGCCGCGCCGGCATTGGACGCCGAGCGCCCCCATTACGTCGGCCATGAAGGCCACATCCGCGATGCGCGGAACGCCCGACAGCACGTGGCGGCCCTCGGCCAACAGGCACGCAGCCATGAGCTTGAGCGCCGAGTTCTTCGCTCCCCCGGCGCGCACCTGCCCTTCGAGCGGACCGCTGTGGCGCACGACGAAGCGTTCCCCCGCGTCGATGCCGGAGACGGCCGGGGCTCCGGCCGGTTCCGTCTCGGCCCCGGCGGCGCCGGTCAAACGACGGGGTCCTCGGCCCAGCGGCCGAACACCGAGGCCAGCGCGCCCACGATCTCGCCCACTGTGGCATAGGCGCCGACGGCGTCGAGGACGGCCGGGACCAGGTTGCGGGTGGGATCCGCGCCGTCGGCGGCCAGCGCGCCGAGCGTGCGCTGCACGGCGTCGGAGGACCGGGACTGGCGCACCGCGGCCAGACGCTTGCGCTGGGCCTCGTCGACCTCGGGACCGATCTGCAGCGTGGGAGGCGGCGGCTCCTCGTTGCCTTCGGTGAAGGCCGTCACCCCCACCACCACGCGCCGGCCGGAGGCGACCTTGCGCTGGAACTGGTAGGCCGAATCAGCGATCTCCGATTGGAACCAGTTGTCCTCGATGGCGCGCAACACGCCTTCGAGGATCGAGCCCTCGCCCAGGGTGTCGAGCCGGGAGAAGATGGCCTCGGCCTGGCGCTCCACCTCGTCGGTGAGCGACTCCACGAACCACGATCCTCCGAGGGGGTCGGCCACGTTGGCCACACCCGACTCGTAGGCCAGCACCTGCTGGGTGCGCAGCGCGATGCGTGCGGCCCGGTCGGTGGGGAGAGCCAGCACTTCGTCCATGGAGTTGGTGTGCAGGCTCTGGGTGCCCCCCAGCACGCCGGCCAGCGCCTCGATGGCGGTGCGGACGATGTTGACCTCGGGCTGCTGGGCGGTGAGCGACACGCCTGCGGTCTGGGTGTGGAATCTCAGCTGGGCCGAGCGCTCCACCCGGGCCCCGTAGCGGGAGGTCATCCACCGGGCCCAGATGCGCCGCGCGGCGCGGTACTTGGCGATCTCCTCGAAGAAGTCGAGATGCGCATTGAAGAAGAAGCTCAGCCGTGGGGCGAAGACGTCCACCTGCAACCCGCCGGCCAGGGCCGCCTCCACGTAGGCGAAGCCGTTGGCCAAGGTGAAGGCCAGCTCCTGCACGGCCGTGGAGCCGGCCTCACGGATGTGATAGCCCGACACCGACACCGGGTGGTATCGCGGCATCTCCGCGGCGCAGAAGCGGATCACGTCGTTGACAAGCCGCATCGACGGCCGCGGCGGGAAGATGTACTCCTTCTGGGCCTGGTACTCCTTCAGGATGTCGTTCTGCAACGTGCCGCCGAGGCGATCCCGGGAGACACCCGCATTGGCCGCGGTGGCCACGTACATGGCCAGAAGGATCATGGCCGGGGAGTTGATGGTCATCGACGTGGTGATGCTTCCCAGGTCGATGCCGGCGAAGAGGTCCTGGACGTCGGCCAGCGTGTCCACCGCCACCCCGCACCGGCCGACCTCGCCCAGACTATGAGGGTCGTCGGAGTCCCGGCCCATCAGGGTCGGAAGGTCGAAGGCGACCGACAACCCGTCCCCGCCTGCCCGCAGCAGCTCCCGGAACCGCACGTTGGTGTCCTCGGCCGTGCCGAATCCGGCGAACATGCGCATGGTCCACAGCTTCGAGCGGTACATGGAGGCGTATGGGCCGCGGGTATAGGGAGGCCGTCCGGGAAAGCCGGCGCGCTCGGGCGGGCCGGGCCAGTCGCCGGGCCCGTACACGGGCTGCAGCGGCACACCGGACATCGTCTCGAAGTCGGCGTCGCGACGCCGTGCCGCGTCGTACTCGGCCTGCCAGGCGCGCCGTGCCCGGTCGATCGGCTCGGTCGGCGTCCCGTCCAGTGACTGCGGCACGGTGGGTGTCTCGCCGTCCATCGCCCCAGCCTACGGCCACCGGGGAGGCCGGCCGGGGCCTCTCGCGTTAGGGTCCGTTCATGGCTGCCAACCCGCAGGCGCCCGACCGCAACCTGGCCATGGAACTGGTCCGGGTCACCGAAGCAGCGGCCATGGCCGCCGGGCGGTGGATGGGACGCGGCGACAAGGGTGGCGCCGACGGCGCGGCGGTGGAGGCCATGCGCATCGTGCTGTCCACGGTGTCGATGGACGGGGTGGTCATCATCGGCGAAGGGGAGAAGGACCACGCCCCCATGCTCTACAACGGCGAGCGCATCGGCGACGGCTCGCCTCCGCCGGTCGACATCGCCGTCGATCCCATCGACGGGACGACTCTCACATCGCTGGGCCGCGGCGGCGCCCTGGCCGTCATCGCTGTCTCCGAGCGCGGGACGATGTTCGACCCGGGCCCCTGCGTCTACATGGAGAAGCTGGCGGTGGGACCCAAGGCCCGTGGCGCGATCGACATCCGGCGGTCCGCCACCGACAACATCGAGGCGGTGGCCAAGGCACTGGGCAAGTCTGTGCGCGACGTGACCTGCGTGATCCTGGACCGCGACCGCCACAAGGACCTCATCACCGAGGTACGGGGCAGCGGGGCCCGCATCCGCCTCATCACCGACGGCGACGTAGCCGGCGCCATCTCCTCGGCCTGGCCGGAGTCGGGTGTGGACGTGCTCATCGGCACCGGCGGCACGCCCGAAGGGGTGCTGGCCGCCGCAGCGCTCAAGTGCATGGGTGGCGAGATCCTCGGCCGCCTGGCACCCCGCAACGACGACGAGCGCAAGATGGCCCAGGCGGCGGGCTACGACCTCGACGCCGTGCTCAGCTCCGACGACCTGGTGAGGGGGGACAACTGCTTCTTCGCCGCCACCGGCATCACCGACGGCGAGCTGCTCCAAGGGGTGCGCTTCCACGACTTCGGCGCCACCACGCAGTCGCTCGTCATGCGGTCCCGTTCGGGAACGGTCCGCTTCGTGAGCGCCCGCCACCCACTCGAGAAGATCCGTGAGTTCAGCCAGATCGAGTTCGGCTGAGCTGTTTCCTGCTGTAGCGGCTGCTGGCCGGCCGGCATCCGAACCGCCGACACCCGGGGCGCCGGCGGCAGCGCCTCAGCGGGCGGTGATGTACTCGACCAGTTCCTTGCGGTCCTTCTCGAGCTCGACGATGCGGCTCTTCACCACGTCGCCGATGCTGACCAGGCCGCACAGCTGCCCCTCCGCCACCACCGGGACGTGGCGCACACGGTGATCGGTCATGGTGGCCATGAGGGAGTCGACCTCGTCGTCTGGTGAGACGGTGACCACATCGGTGGTCATGATCGAGCTGACCGGATGGCCCAGCAGCTCGCCGCCCATGTGTCCGAAGGCCCTGACCACGTCGCGTTCGGAGACGATGCCGTCGATGTGGGCACCGTCCGCCGAGACCACCAGAGCCCCGATGCCGTGTCGCTCCAGCTCGGCCAGGGCGTCCGCCACCGTGGCCTCGGCGACGACGGTGACCACGGCGGAACCCTTCTGTGCCAGCAGGGACGAGATGTGCACC
>DATHCF010000307.1:0-10508 GCA_035319705.1 Acidimicrobiales bacterium
TGGTGTACTGCGCCGGCACGGGCATCCTGGCCCGGCTGGCCGACACCGACGCGTCCGCCTGGCGGCAGACACTCGACACCAACCTCACCGGCGCCGCCGCCTACCTGTCGTCGTGGAGCGCCTCGCTCACCGCGCCGTGGCCGGGGCTCGGCGCCTACACCGTGAGCAAGGCCGGCCTGGACAAGCTGGTCGAGGCGTGGCGCGTGGAGCATCCCGAGGTCGGCTTAACCCGCATCGTGGTGGGCAATTCGGCCGGCGGAACCGGCGACAGCGCCACCGAGATGGTGGCGAACTGGGACCCCGCGCTCGCCACCGAACTGTGGCCGCTCTGGGAGGCCAACGGCTACTTCGACGGTTCGCTGATCGAGGTCGAGGAGCTCGTCGACACGGTCGAATCCGTGCTCCGATCCGGCGCAGCGAGCCCTCCGTCGGTCACCGTGTTGCCGGGTCCTGCCGACGAGACATCCTGAACGAGACAAGGAGACGAGATGACACTGTTCGACGCCTTCAGGTACGACGGCAAGCGCGTGCTCGTGGTGGGAGGGGCCACCGGCATGGGCGCGGCGGCCGCCAAGCTGGCCCAGGACGCCGGCGGCGAGGTGGTGGTCATGGACGTCGCCGACTGCCACCTTCCGGGCGCCAAGACCATAAAGGTGAACCTGGCCGAGCGCGACTCGATCGACGCCGCCGTGGACGAGTGCGGCGGGCCGGTGCACGCCCTGCTGGCCTGTGCCGGGGTGGCCGACGGCACACCGGGGATCGAGCGGATCAACTTCATCGGCCACCGCCACCTCATCGAGCGGCTGCTGGCCGGGGACATGCTGCCGCGGGGATCGGCCATCGGCTTCATCTCCTCGGCGGCCGGGCTGGCGTGGGAGGTCAACCTGCCGCTCATCCAGGAGTACCTGGCCAGCCCGGACTTCGACTCGGCCACCAAATGGATCGAGGAGCACGGCAAAGCCGACTACATGTTCTCCAAGCAGGCCATCAACGCCTATGTGGCCTCGCAGGCCTTCGGAATGCTCCAGCGCGGCATCCGCATCAACGCCATCTGCCCGGGCCCGACCGACACTCCGCTGGCGCGCGCCAACGCGGACCTGTGGCTGGCCTTCGGCGCCGACTACCGGGAAGCCGCCGGCATAGAGGCCTCCACCCCGTTGGAGCAGGCCTATGCCCTCGTGTTCCTGTGCAGCGACGCGGCGTCGGCCGTCAACGGGACGATCCTGGTGAGCGACTCGGGATACGTGAGCTCGGGCGTGACGGGGTCGTTCCCGGCGGCCACCGACGCCGCCAACTTCCTGTTGGGCCGCCTCGGCTGACCGGCTGCCCGATCGTCTGCGCCGCTCGGAGCACGAGCCCCGACAGGCGGAAGATCCGGCGATCCCCGCCCACGGGCGCCTGGATCAGCCGCAGGTCGTTGGTGACGAAGCCGAAGGACAGCCCGGTGTCCGGGTCCGCCCAGCCACCCGAGCCGCCGTATCCGTAGTGCCCGAAGACGCCGTCACCTCCGTGCCTCCACGCGCCCGCCCGGTGATAGCCGAGACGCCAGTTCATCGGCAGGCCGAGGACGGCGTCGCGGCGCCTCGTCTGGACCTGGCTGAGGGCGCGGACGGTGGGGGCCGACAGGAACCGAACTCCCTCGACCTCGCCGTCGTTGGCGATGGCTGCGTAGAGCTTGGCCAGCGCGTGCGCCGAGAGCAGCCCGTTCACCGACGGCATCTCGGTCTCGAGGATCATGGGCGAGGGACCGGCGAAGAGCCGGTCGAAGTCGGCGACGTACAGCGCTTCCACGAACCGGCGGGTCAGCTCGATCCTGCGGAGCATCGGCACGTACCGGTCGCTCACGGCGGCCACGCGCACCGGTGTCGGGCGCACCGGTGGGATCCGGTCCAGAGGTGGGGCGTAGCGCCCCAGGCCGTCGGGCGGCGTACCGATGGCCAGGCCGTCGGTGGCAAGCGGTTCGGCGAGCTCGCAGCGCACGAGGTCGGCCATGCCCCGGCCGGTGACCCGTCGGGCCAGGCCCGCCACCAGCCATCCGTAGGTGAAGGCGTGGTAGCCGGGATGTCCGGGCAGCGGGTCCGACGGCCGTGCCGCCAAGCGCTCTTCCAGGCCGAGGTGGTCGAGAAGGTCCTCGGGGCGCTCCGCCAGTCCCACGATCGAGTGCAGGCCCGCCTGGTGACTGAGCAACGCCCGGACGGTGATGTCCTTCTTGCCGGCGGCTGCGAACTCCGGCCAGTAGCTCGCCACCGGCGCCTCGTAGTCGACGAGGCCACGGTCGGCCAGCCTATGGACGACGGTCGAGGCCAGGCCCTTGGTGGTCGAGAAGCAGATCGTCACGGTGTCACGCGTCCACGGACGCGACCGGCGCTGGTCGGCGAATCCGGCCCACACGTCCACCACGGGCCGGCCATGGAGCCGGACGGCCAGGGCTCCGCCGCCGGCGCTGGTGGCGTCGAACAGACGGGCGAAACAGGCGACGGCGGCGGCGAAGGCGGGATGGGCCTCGCCGGCGACCGTGCCGCACGCGAACGGCCCGTCGTCAGCCGGGGACTGCATCCGTCTCGGGACGAGGACGGCCGGTAGCTGCCTGCGAAAGCTCACTCGCCCCGAGCAGAGCCGTTTGCCAGCTCGATCGCATCCAACAGCGCCTCGGCCGACACCGGCGGGCGGACGACGACATAGCCGCCGAGCAGCGACGACCATGTCGCAGCCTCGGCTTCGGTGGCTTCCACGATCACCCGTGCCTCGGGATGAAGCGAACGCATCTTGGCCAAGACGTCGCGGCAGATGCTGCTGTCGAACCCGAGTGACCAGACCACCACATCGGCGGAGTCGACGAGGTCACAGGGCCGCCCCCCCATGAGGGGGCACCAGCTGGCCGGTGGGCCCTCCGGGCCCGGGCACCACGAAACGTCGAAGCCGCGCCCGGTCAACTCTCGCCACAGCACCGTGCCCTCCGGGACATCGGGAACCTCGACCAACACCCGCAGCGGACGTGCCACGCTGGCCATGTGTCTACTGTGCGCGCCCCGGACGCCGGCCCACAGGGCCGAACGTCCTGATCGAGCCGGGTGCTCCGGCCGGGCGCTACGCCGGGCGCTACGCCGGCCGCCGCCTGGCGCGGCAGGCTCAGCCGCCGCCGTAGTCGGTGGTCTCGGCCAGCTCGGCTGCGCTGCGCAGGAGGTCGAGCACGATGGGGCCGAAGGCCTGCAGCTTCGGGTCGTCGCCCGCTCGCTGATAGCCCTGCTCCAGCACGATGGCCAGCTTCCAGCGGGCCAGCACGACGTAGTAGTCGACGTCCTCGACCTGGCGGCCCGACACCTTGGCGTAGTGCTCGAGCAGCTCGTGGCGGCCGGGCATGCCGGATAGGTCGACGTAGCCGGCGCTCGTCGCCGCCGGGTCGTCGGTGTCCTCCGGCCAGCCCTGGACCACCCAGGCCAGGTCCAACTTGGGGTCGCCCACCGTGCCCATCTCCCAGTCCACGATGGCCGCCAGCCGGGCCGGCGCCCCGTGACGGAACATGACGTTGGCGAACTGGTAGTCGCCGTGCATGAGACCGGGGACGTAGTCGAGCGGCCGGTGCGACCGCAGCCACTGGGCGGCCACCTCGAAACCGGGCAGGTCGCGCCCCTTCGTCCGCTCGAGAAAGGCGCTCCACCGCTCCACCTGACGTTCGTGGAAGCCCTCGGGCCGCCCGAGGTCCTCGAGACCGCGCGCCCGCCAGTCCACCAACGAAAGGAGGGCGATGCCGTCGATCAGCTGGAAGGCCAGTTCACGACGGGCGGCCAGATCGGTGTCGAAGGGTGCCGGCCAGCGGTGGTCGTCGAGGCCCATGGGCGACCATCCGTCGACGAATCCCATCAGGTAGAAGCTGCGGCCGAGCACCGAGCGGTCAGGGCAGGCGGCGATGGCCTTTGTGTGGGGGACATCGGTGCCGTCGAGAGCGGCGATGATCCGCCACTCGCGCAGGATGCCGTCGTCGCGGCTGTCGGGTGCACCGAACGGCGGGATGCGCAGCGCGGCGTGCAGCGCCCCTCGGCACACCTCGTAGATCTCGTTCTGCGATCCGCCGGAGATGTAGCGGCAGGTCACCGGCAGGCCGGTCCCGGGCAGCCCGGCCGAGTCCATGAAGCCACCGAGGCGCCGGAGCCCCTCGTCGTCGATCAAAGGTTCCCCACCTCGTGCTCGAGGTACTCGGCGTACTTCTCGCGAGCGGCCGCCCGGAGCTTGGGAAGATGGCGCGTGGGCCACAGGTCGTCACTGGGGGAATAGTCCCGGAGCACCTGGCGGGCGATGGTGATCTTGTGCACCTCGGTGGGACCATCGGCCAAGCCGAGCACGTTGGCAGCGAGCATCATGCGGGAAAAGGGCATCTCGTTGCTCACCCCCAGTGCCCCGTGCACCTGCATGGCCCTCCACACGACGTCGTGGAGGACCTGTGGCATGAGGACCTTCACCGCCGCGATGTCCTTGCGGACTTTGCGGTAGTCCTTGTGCTTGTCGATCAGCCAGGCCGTGTGCAGCACCAACAGGCGGAACTGCATGAGCTGGGCGTAGGAATCGGCGATGTAGCCCTGGACGAACTGCTTGTCGGCCAGGAGGCTGCCCTGGGTGTGACGGCTGAGGGCCCGTTCGCACATCATGTCGAAGGCGCTCTTGGCCACGCCGACGCTGCGCATGGCATGGTGGATCCGGCCACCACCCAAGCGGGTCTGGGCGATGGCGAACGCCTGTCCCTCCCCGCCGAGCAGGGCGTCGGCGGGCACCCGCACGTCCTCGTAGTGGATGAGCGGGTGCGACCCGTGCCCCTCGCTCTCGGTGCCCAGGCCCACGTTGCGCACGATGTGGATGCCGGGCGTGGTGGCCGGCACCAGGAACATCGACATGCCGGCGTACGGACTGGCATCGGGGTTGGTCACGGCCATGACGATGAGGAAGGAGGCGGTCGCCGCGTTGGAGGAGAAGAACTTCCAGCCGTTCAGCACCCACTCGTCACCGTCCTTGATGGCTTGGGTGGTGAAAATGGTGGGATCGGCGCCGGCCTGCGGCTCGGTCATCGAATAGCAGGAGAAGATCTCGCCCTCGAGCAGCGGCCTCAGGTAGCGCTCCTTCTGCGCGGCCGTTCCGTAGTGGGCGATGATCTCGGCGTTGCCGGTGTCGGGCGCCTGGCAGCCGAAGACGATCGGTGCCCACGAGGAGCGGCCCAGGATCTCGTTGAGCAGCGACAGCCGCAATTGGCCATGCCCCTGGCCGCCGAGCTCCGGACCGAGATGGGTGGCCCACAGGCCCTGTTGGCGGACCTGCTCTTTGAGCGGCTCGACCACCTTGCGCCGCGCCTCGTCCAGCGGCGTGAACTCGAGCCCGCCCCACACCAGGTCGAGCGGTTCCACCTCCCGGCGCACGAAGGCGTCGGCCCAGTCGAGCTTCTCCTGGTACTGCGGGTCGGTCTCGAAGTCCCACGCCATGCCGGCTCCCTTCCCTGACGGTCCTACCCGCCAGAATCGAAGGCTTCGTGCAGCGCCGCGGCCAGCGTGGAGGAGTCCATCTGACCCTGGTGCCGGCCCAGGACCTTTCCCCGCGGGGACACGAACACGGTGGTGGGCAGGCCGATGAGCCCGTAGGAGTTGGCGGCGGTGCCGTGTGGATCGTAGAGGGTCAGGTAGCTCACCTTCACGTGGCCGAGGAACCCGAGAGCGTCGCTGCGCGTGTCGTTGGTGTCGATCCCCACGAAGCGCACCTTCGGGTCTGACTGGTGCGCCGCTTGCAGCACGGGCATCTCGGTGGTGCACGGGTAGCACCACGACGCCCAGAAATTGAGCACCACGTCATGGCCGCGCAGCTGGCCGAGCGAGATGACGCGTCCAGCGTCAGTCAGTTCCGGGAGCGAGAAGCGCGGTGCCGGGGCGCCGGTCCGGCCGCTCAGCGCCGCTCCCCCGTCGGGGGCGGAAACCGACAGCGCGGCGTAGATCCCGCCGCCCACCACCGCGGCCAGCACCAGCGCCACCGCCAGGTGGAGCCGCCCCCGGCGGCCGGCCCACCAGCGCCGCCACAGCGGGGCGGCCGCAATGACTCGCTCCCCCGCGCCCGTTTCGCTCAGCCGGCTACTGGTGCCCATCGGGTCGATCGGAATCGAACGGCCATTCCTCGAAGCGGGCACAGCGCCCCGAGGCGGAGAACTGCACGACCCAGAGGTCCCTCCATCGACGCGGCGGCGAGCGGTACTCGACCTCGACGCGGACCACGGCGGTCTCCATCTCGACGGCCACCACCTCGGCCTTCATCGAGAAGTCCTCCTCCGGCCCGTCACGCTCGCGCTCCCAGAATTCCCCGACCGCCTCGAGACCGTCCACGGGATCCGCCCATGGCGAGGGCGAGTACACCACGTCGGGAGTGAAAAGTTCGGCCAGCATGGTGGTGCCGGCGGTGCGCCACGCCTTTTCGTACCCTTCGATCCACCGCTCGACGCGCCTGCGGTCCATGCCGGCGCCATGGTAGGCCGGTTGACATGACACCGGTCGCCGACCTCGTCATCCTCGGCATCTGGATCGCGTTCTGGATCTATTGGCTGGCCGCCTCGGCCGGCGCCAAGGCCACCAGGGCGCGCGGGCCGCTGGCCGGCTTCCGGATCGGGTTCGTCCTCCTCGCCCTGCTCCTCCTGCGCGCTGCGCTGCCCAAGAGAGATGCAGGCGTCGTGCACGACCACGTGGCGCAGGGCATCGGCCTGGCGCTGTTCCTGATGGGCATCGGCCTGGCGGTGTGGGCGCGGGTCTATCTGGGGCGGAACTGGGGCACGCCCATGTCGCAGCGGGCCGAGCCCGAGCTGGTCACCACCGGTCCCTACCGGAGCATCCGCCATCCCATCTACTCGGGGATCATCCTGGCGCTCATCGGCACCACCGTCGCCGTCAGCCTGTACTGGCTCGCCGCCGTGGTGATCAGCGGCGCCTACTTCGTCGCCAGCGCCTTCGTCGAGGAGCGGAACATGACGGCGGACTTCCCCGACGCCTACCCCGCCTACAAGAAGCACACCAAGATGCTGGTGCCCTTCGTGTTCTGACGGCGGGGGAAGGCGGACGGCGCGGGACCTGCGGCAGGACGTCCCGGCCGGATGGCCGTACCGGCCGCCGGTGGCCGGGCGTAAAATGGCCCTGGCGCGACCGTGGAGGAGGCGCCCATGTGGATCGTCGCCGGTATCTTGCTCGGGCTGGTCGTCCTGGCAGCGCTGGTTGGGTTCCACTCCGGACCGCACACGCACGTGGCCGCTGGCATCCTCGGCCTGGTGGCGGCACTGTGGCTCGTCGTCATGGCCCTCGACGGACACTCGGCGCCGGCATTGTGGGCCCTGCTCAGCGCCGATCTGGTGGTGTCGGCCGGGGTGGGCGTCATGGGATGGTTCGGGCTGTCGAGTCCGGCCACCAGCCGCCGCCGCACCAGCCTCGAGGGTGAAGAGGGAGTGGCCCTCGGGGAGCTGGACCCCGAGGGCGTCGTCTCGGTCCGCGGCGAGCACTGGTCGGCACGATCGCTGAACGGCAAGGTGCGCGCCGGTGGCCGGGTGCAGGTAGTGAAGGCACAGGGCGTGCGCCTCGAGGTGTGGGCCGAAGAGCCGGAGGTCGAGTCCGGTCCGCCAGGACCCGAGCTCGAGCCCGGCCGGAGCAAGGAGACCGGAAGTTGATCATCGGAGTCATCGTCGGAATCGTGTTCCTGCTGCTGCTCATCACGGCGGGCCTGTCCATCAAGATCGTCCGTGAGTACCAGCGGATCGTGCTGTTCCGCCTGGGCCGGGAGATCGGGCTCCGGGGCCCGGGCCTGGTGTTCATCAACCCCGTCACCGACCGGACGGCGTGGGTCGACCTGCGCGAGCAGTTCCTCGAGATCCCCCGTCAGACCGCCATCACCCAGGACAACGCCGCCATCTCGATCGACTTCATCATCTTCTACAAGGTGGTCGACCCGGAGATGTCGATCCTGCAGGTCCAGAACTTCGCCGCCGCCGCCCAGAACGTAGCCGCCACCAGCCTGCGCAGCGTGGTGGGTGACATGGCGCTCGACGACGTGCTGTCCAAGCGTGAGGAGATGAACGCCTCGCTGCGGATGCGCCTCGACGAGGTGACCGAGCGCTGGGGTGTGAAGGTCACCACCGTCGAGGTCCGCGAGGTCAACCCGCCGGCCGGGGTCCTCGAGGCCATGACCCGCCAGATGTCGGCCGAGCGCACCCGCCGTGCGGCCATCACCGAGGCGCAGGGCCAGAAGCAGGCGGCCATCACCCTGGCCGAGGGGAAGAAGCAGGCAGCCATCTTGGGGGCGGAAGGCGACCGGCAGTCGAACATCCTGCGAGCCGAGGGACTGGCGGCGGGGCTCGAGACCATCTTCGCGGTGGGAAAGGGCCTGGACCGCAACACCATGCAGCTGCAGTACCTCGAGACACTCAAGTCGGTGGGCACCGCCGCCTCCACCAAGATCGTGGTGCCCATGGACCTGCTGGGCGGGGCCATCAGCGCCTTGGGCGGCGGGAGCCCCAACCACGGCAACGACGCCAAGTCGAAGGACGAGGAGTCCCGGGACTGACCTGAAGGCCGCCTGCGGCCGGTCAGCGGCTGTGGGCTTTGACGGCCCGGAGGTTCATGAACATGGGCAGCCGCTCGTACCGGCGGTAGCGGGCCGGGGCGTCGACCGGCCGGGGCTCGCGCACCGCCTCGACCTGCAGGCCGGCGTCCGCCATGGCCGACCAGTAGGCCTCCAGGGGATAGGTCCAGCCCCGAAAGGTCATGGTGAGCCCGTCGCGCTCGACGGTGTCCTGCACGCGCTCGGTCTCGAAGTACCTCGGCCGCAGGACGAAGTCGGCGTCGTCTGCATCGCCGTGGAAACGTCCCAGATCGGTCACGGGGTGCGACACGCAGATGCACAGCTTTCCGGCCATGTCGAGCACCCGGGCCGCTTCGCGCACCGTGGCGGGCATATCCCTCACGACCTGCAGCGAGTTGTAGGCGACGACCATGTCGAAACTGGCATCGGGAAGCGGCAGGGCGGCTCCGTCGGCCAGCACGTAGGCGATGCCGCCACCGTCGTGTCGGGCCTGGCGCAACAGCGACGCCGAGGTGTCGACAGCCACCACCCGGTGCCCGGCTGCGGCGAGGTCCCGCGCCACCCGGCCCTCGCCGCAGCCGATCTCCAAGGTCCGGCGTCCGGCCGCCGGCACGAGGTCACCGAAGAAGGCGTGGCGGTAGTACCAGTAGGCGTCGTGACCCGGGGTACGCGCCCAGCGAACCCAGTTGCCGGCCTCCGGCTCCCACTCCCCAGCCCCGGCCACGCCGGAGGACACTAAATCGACGGGCGCGGCTCCGACGAGGAAACGACGGCCGGCGGGCTCAATTCGAAGCGAGCACTCCCAGCATGCCCAGGTGCATGGCGTGCAGCGCCCTGAGATAGCCGGCGATCTGCTGCTGCACTTCCGACGAGGTGACAGCCGAGCCGGCCAGTGCCACCGTGCCGAACACCGAGACGTCGGTGGGCACCCCGCCCGCCGAGCTGAACATGGCCTGCAGGCTGCGCAGGGTGGAGACGGCTTCGGACTCGTCGGCCTCCGGTGTGGCCAGCGCCTGCGGGGTGAGATCGGCGGCCACGAAGTCGACCATGGCGGGCTGCCAGCCCTTCATGGCTGCGTCGAAGGCCGTCCAGAACGGACGCGAACCCGTCCCCTGCGCCGAATCCGGCACCCCCATGCCGATGACCTGCCCGGGGAGCCGCTCCATGTCGGCCGCCGCCAGCCCGTGGACGAGATCGCCGATCTCCGCCGCGCCGGCAGGGTCGGTGCCCGGGCCGTCGACCTCGAAGGCCGACGCCTGCGGGGAGGCGTGCACCGCCTCGGCCACGAAGTCGGCGAAGCCGGCGCCGCCCACCTGCTGCCCGGCCGGCGGGTCGTCCACCAGGTCGAGCTCGACCGGATGGCTCTTGGCCCCCAGCGCCGACTCCGCCGTTGCCAGCTCCGCGGGCACACCCGAGAACCACGGCAGCACCAGCTGGGCGAAGGGCGACGACCCGCTGCCCACCTCCGCCGCCTCCACGGCGTCCGCCTGGCTGGAGGAGCCCGGCGGGATGCCGGGGGGGATCTCCGGCAGGCTGGGCACGCTCACGTTCTGCTGGGAGTCCATGACGGCCAACTCGTTCTCGAATAACACCAGGCACTGTCCCGCGGTGGACGAGGCCAGCTCGGTCTCCACCGGGCTGAGCGAGTCGAGCAGCTCCAACCAGTACGGCTCGAACTCGTTGGCGTACTGCTGTTCCTGCGGCGAGTTGAGCCCTGCGTCGTCGATGATGGTGAGGTAGTCGCTCACCACCGTGGAGATGTTGGGGGTGAGGGCGTTCAGCACCGGCTCGGAGATGTACACGAGCGGCGTGAGCATGGGCACGAGCGGGGCGATGGCACCCAGGGTGGGGATGTCGTAGGTGGCGAACGGCCCCGACATCTCGATGAAGGGGCCTTCGAAGCTCAAGAAGATCCCGGCGTCGAA
>DATHCF010000308.1:0-3645 GCA_035319705.1 Acidimicrobiales bacterium
GGGGCCACGGAGCGCGAGCGTCGCCGGATCCTGCGACAGCGCCGCAAGTCGGCCTGAGGCCTTGGCGGTGAGCGGGGGCGGTCCGCCCTCGCCGTGATGCCGGCGGTGGTGACCCCGGTCGCCTACGCCGTCACGGTGGCCATCGCCGCGGTGCTGTGCGTGGCCTTGTGCGCCGGGGCGCGCCGCTCCGGCGGGAGCTGGACGCGCTGGGCGCAGTGGCTTCTCGGACTGGTGCTCCTGGCCGACGCCGTGAGCTTCGCCGTCAGCGCGTCGCATCCCTTTGCGGTGCGCACGTCGCTGCCGCTGCCGCTGTGCGACGTCGCCGCGCTGGTGGCGGCAGCGGCCTGCTTCTGGCCGGCGCCACTGCTCCTCGAGCTCACCTGGTTCTGGGGCATGGCCGGAACGCTGCAGGCCGTGGCCACCCCCGACCTCGACGAGGGCTTTCCCCATCTCGTGTTCTTCCAGTACACGGTGGGGCACCTGGCCATCGTGGTGGTGGCACTGTACCTGGTGGTGGGGCTCGGACGCCGCCCCCGCCGAAGGTCCGCCCCCCGGGTGCTCGCCATCACCGCCGCCTACACGGCGTTCGTGGGACTGGTCGACTGGTGGACCGGCGCCGACTACATGTTCCTGCGCTCCCCGCCGGCCGGCTGGACGCTTCTGCGCGTGCTCGGCCCGTGGCCCTGGTACGTCTTCAGCGCCGCCGGCGTGGCCGTGGTGCTGGTGACGCTGCTCGACGCGCCGTTCTGGCCGGCGCGCCGGCGCGCCGCGGCGGCGACGTCGCCGCCGGCGGGGCGGACCCGGGCAGCAGCGTGAGCTCGATCCTCTCGCGCGCCCGCATCCGTTCGCGCGCCGTGCCGCGCCCCGGCGACATCCACCTGCGCGGCTGGCTCGACCCGGCCGTGGTCACCCTGGCGCTGTTCGCCATGGCCTCGGGCTTCGGCCAGTACGGCGCGGTGTCGTCTTTGGGGGACGTGGCTAAGGCCTTCGGCCACATGACCCATGGCACCACCATCGCCGACGAGGCCGGGCTGTCGGGCACCGAGCTCGGCGTGGGTCTCGCCATCATCCGGCTCGCTTCTCTGGGCGGACTGCCGCTCGCCGGGCTGGCCGACCGCTTCGGCCGCCGCACCATGCTGCTCGCCATCTGCACGGTGGGCCTGGCGCTGACGGTGGTGGCGGCGGGCAGCCCCGGGTTCTGGTGGTTCGTGGTCATCTTCGCCATCGGCCGTCCGCCGCTGTCGGCCACCAACGCCCTGTCACAGGTGGGCGCGGCCGAAGAGACCGGCACCCGCGACCGGGCCAAGGCTATCGGCCTGGTGGCCGCCGGATATGCCGTGGGGTCGGGCATCACCGCCCTGCTGCATGGGCTGGCCGCCTCTGCGCTGGGCTTCCGCGGCATCTTCGCCCTGGCAGCGGTGCCGCTTCTCGGCGTGATCCTGCTGCGCAACCGACTGGTGGAGACCGACCGCTTCACCGTGGCGGCGGCGTCCGCCGACCACCCGACGCCGGTGCTCGGCGCCGTGCGCCGTCCCTATCTCCGACGGCTGCTCGTGGTGTGCCTGCTGGCCTTCGCCGTGTCGGTGGTGACCGGGCCGGCCAACAGCTTCGTGTTCATCTACGCCCAGAACATCCTGCACCTGCCCGGCGTCGACACCTCCTTGATGGTGGTGGGGGCGGGGGGCGTGGGACTCGTGGGGCTGCTGGCCGGACGGTGGCTGGCCGACCATGTGGGCCGCCGGGTGACCGGGGCAGGGGCCACGGCGGGGCTGGCCATCGCCGCGGTGATCGCCTACAGCGGCTCGCATCTCGGGCTCTACGCCGGCTACGAGCTGGCGGCGCTGTCGGGAGGGTGCTTCGCCCCGGCGGCGGGGGCGCTGGCCAACGAGCTGTTCCCCACCTCGGTGCGGGCCTCGGTGGCCGGCTGGTACGTGGCCGCCGGGGTGGTCGGCGCCATCGTGGGACTGGTGGTGTTCGGGGCGGTAGCGGACGTGGGACAGCGCTTCGCCGTGGGCGGGGCCGTCACCTTCCTGCCCATGCTCTTGGCCTGCGGGCTGTATTTCCTGGTGCCCGAGACCAAAGGCCGCGAGCTCGAGGAGCTGTGGCCGGCGGGTGTGGCCGGCGTGGCCGCCGCGGGCGGTGTGGCGGGCGTGGCAGGCGCAGGGGACCTGCACGGGGACGATCGGCCCTAGCCGTCGGCGCCGGATGCGCACAGATTGTGCGCATGGGCATTCGCGTCGGTGTGAACGGATTCGGCCGCATGGGCCGTTGCTTGTTGCGTATCGCCGCCCGGAGTGATCTGGGCCTGGAGGTGGTGGCCGTCAACGATCTCGGCGGGCCCGCCGCGCTGGCGCGGCTGTTCGAGCGCGACTCGGTGTTCGGCCGGTACGACGGACACGTGTCGGTGGTGGGCGACACCCTGGTCATCGACGGGCTGCGCGTGAAGGCACTGTCGGAGCCCGAGGTGAAGGCCCTGCCGTGGGCCGACCTCGAGGTCGACGTGGTGGTCGAGGCCACGGGACGGTTCACGACACGGGCCAAGGCTGCAGGCCATCTCGATGCCGGTGCGCCGCGGGTGGTGGTGTCCGCCCCCTGCGACGGCGCCGATGCCACCTTCGTCATGGGGGTGAACGACGACACCTTCGACCCGGCCAGCCACCTGGTGGTGTCCAATGCCTCGTGTACCACCAACTGCCTGGCCCCCATGGCCAAGGTGCTCGACGACGCCTTCGGCATCGAGCGCGGGTTCATGACCACGGTGCACGCCTACACCGGCGACCAGCGCCTGGTCGACTCCTTGCACAAGGACCCCCGCCGCGCCCGGGCGGCAGCCGTCAACATCGTGCCCACCACCACGGGGGCGGCGCGCGCCACCGGCCTGGTGCTGCCGCAGCTGGCCGGAAAGCTCGACGGCATCGCCCTGCGGGTGCCGGTGGTGGACGGGTCGGTCACCGACCTCGTGGCGGAGATCGGGTGCGCCACCAGCGTGCAGGAGGTCCAGGGCGTGTTCGAAGCGGCCAGTGTGGAGGGACCGCTGGCCGGCCGTGTCGAGTACAGCGACGAAGGGCTCGTCTCCACCGACGTGATCGGGTCGGGCGCGTCGTGCGTGTTCGACGCCCCCATGACCATGGTGTCGGGATCGGTGGTCAAGGTCCTCGGCTGGTACGACAACGAGTGGGGATACGCCCGGCGGCTGGCCGAGCTGGCCGCCATGGTGGGCGCCGCCGCCTGAGCCGGTTCCGCCTGAGCCGGTTTCGCCTGCGCGGTTCCACCGGGGGCCGGCCGCCCCTGGTGGAGCGCCGGCCCGTCGTGGGACTTGCCGGCGGGTGGCGGGTAGCTTCGGGCTTCGTGGACCTCCTCGAGGCGCTGCGCGGCACGGGGGCCGTGCGGGAGTTCGAGGACGAGCCGGTTCCCGACGAGGTGCTGTACCGCCTGCTCGACGTGGCCCGCTTCGCCCCCAACGGCGGCAACCGCCAGGCGTGGCGGGTGGTGGTGGTGCGCGACCTGGAGTCACGGCGCGAACTCCGGGATCTGTACCTGCGAGGCTGGTATCCCTACCTGGCCATGTCGTCGGCCGGGCTCACACCGTGGGCGCCGCTGACCGACCGCAAGGCCGAGGAGCGGGCCATGTCGGAGGCGCCGGCC
>DATHCF010000309.1:0-5386 GCA_035319705.1 Acidimicrobiales bacterium
AAAGCGCCGGATCCCCGATGCACGGTGGCAGTAGGCGTCGAGATACCAGTGGCCCTCGAGGGCCACCAGTGCCAGCGGATCGATCACCCGCTCGCTCTCCTCGTCGCTCGACAGCGAGTAGTAGCGCACGGCGAGCTGTCGCCCCCCCTCCACGGCGGCACGCACCTGGGCCAGATGTGCGGCCTCCCCCAGGTCGACCTGCAATCCTCCGGCCGGCGAGGAGGCCTCCGTCCCGTCACCGTTTCCAGCCGGAGCCCGCCCCTCCGACCCGCCGGCAAGAGCGGTATCGAGCTTGGACAGGGCGCTGGCCAGCGCGCCGCCGGCGCCGTCGGTGCCGGCCTTCGCACCGTCCAGGCCCGCGCTGTCCAGGATGGCGCGGGCCGCTGCCGCCAGGGCGAACCCCTCGGCGGCGGTGAGCCGACGTGGCCGGGCCAGCTCGTCGCCCAGGTTGGCCACCACCTCCTGGTCGTCCACCACGATCTCCATGAGCTGGTCCGGGGTGTACGGCGGCAGTCCACAGCAGGCGGCCAGCTCCAGGTCCGCCACCAATTCGTCGGGGGACATGGAGAAGCGTTCGGCCAGCTCGGCCACCGGCGCCCGCTGCACACGCGCCAACCAGGTGAGCACGGCCAGCAGCCGCCGCAGACGCTGGCCTGCCTCGGTCCTGCCGCTCACGCCGCCCGCCCGCGCCGCTTGCCGCCGCTCGAGGGCGCTCCGCCGGTGTGCGACACCATGGACTCGAGCCAGTCGACCATGGCGGCGCGGACCTCGGGGGGTCCCAGCACGAGCACGTGGTCGCCCAGCTCGAACAGCCACGAGCGCAGGGCGTCGACGTTGGTCACCTGCAGCCGCAGCACCACAGAGCCGTCCGGCCGGCGCTCGACCACCGTGGCGGACTGGAGCTGCCGCTCGAGCAGCGGCGCCACCGCCGAGCCGGCCAGCAGGTCGACCGGCACGGGCTCGCCGTCGCCCATACGCCAGGGCTCGTCCGCCAACGCCGAGCTCGGCTCGAATCCCTCCGGCAGCTCACCGCTGCCGGGAGGTCCGGCTTGGGGGACGTCGTCCATGCGGTCCACCCGGAAGGTGCGGGCCGCCTGCTTGTCGAGGTCCCACCCGACGAGGTACCACCATCCACCCTGAAAGCGCAGCTGGGCCGGCGCCACCCGGCGGGGCGCGCCGCGATAGGAGAAGCGCGCTTCGCTGCGTAGACGGCGCGCCTCCCACAACACCGGCAGAGCGGGCAGAGCCGGAAGCTGCGCCAATGGGCGCGCGCTGGTGGGGGCGGGAACTCCCAGGCGCCACAGCGCGTCACGACCACTAGGATCGCCGAGGTGGACCGCGGCGACGGCCAGGTTCAACGCAGCCTGTTCCTCGGGATCGAGATGAAGGTCCGGGAGGTAGAAGTCCTCCGGGCGGATGAGGTAGCCGACCTGGTCGGGGCCCGGCACCGGAACGGTCGACAGCTCGATGCCGTCGCGGCGCAACGTGCGCTTGTCCCGTTCGAAGGCTTGACGCCGGGCTTCGCCTTCGGCCGGATACCCGGGCACCTCGTCGGCGATCTGGCGCAACGAACGTGGCCGTCCGTCGAGCAGGACGAGGACGAGGTCGGTGAGGCGCTCCAATCGGTCGACCACGGCCCCGAGCGTATTCGGCGCTGACCATGTCCCCGTGGGCCTTCCACCCGCATCTCGCCGCCTGGGCGGTGGTGGTCGCGGTCGGCCTGTCGTACCTGGCCCTGGTGCACCGGGGACTGCGCGCACATCTCGGCGGACAACACGCGCACGCCGACGAAGCCTCGATGCGTCCCACGCCGCGACAGTGGTGGCAGCTGGCGGGTGGGTTGGTGGGGTTGGCCGCGGCCGTAACGTGGCCGGTCGCCGACCTGGCCGCCCACTGGTCGCTCACCGCCCTGCTGGTCCAGCGACTGTTGCTCATGTTGGTGGTCGCTCCACTGCTGCTGTTGGCCGTGCCCGTCCCGGTGTGGGCCCGCCTGACCCGTCCGCCGGTGGTGGACGCCGCCGTCGACTTCTTGAGCCGCGTGCCGGTGGCCATCGTCACCTTCACCGTGATCGTGGTGGGGACCCTGACGGTGCCGGCCGTCGCCGCGCAGTCGTCCTCGGCCGGGTGGCGAGCCCTCTTCGACGCCCTGCTGCTCTTCGCCGGCTTCGTGCTCTGGGTTCCCGCCCTGGGCCGGGTCCCTGGAGCCCGGCGACCCTCGTCGGTCGGGCGCGCCGTCTACCTGGTGGTCCAGTCGATCCTTCCCAACTTCCCGGCAGTGGTCTTCGTCTTCTCCCGCCATCCCTTGTACAGCGCCTTCGTCCACGCCCATCGCGCCATCGCCATCTCGGCGCTCAACGACCAGCAGCTGGCCGGCATCGTGGCCAAGGTCGGCACCCTCCCGGTGCTGTGGACCGCCGCGTGGCGCGCTCTGTCGCGCGCCGAGCGAACCGAGCGACTCGGTGTGGACGAAGAGCCACTCACCTGGGCCGAGGTGGAGCGGGCGCTGCAGCGCGAGGAGCGGGCCGAGCGACGCTCAGGACGGCCGGCGGCCGGCTGACACCGCCAGCGCCGGAACGCTCCTTCGGCCAGCCGGGCCCGTGCCAGGTGGCCCTTCTCGCCGGAGCGGGCCGAGCACCTCGTGGCGGAAGGTCAAGGGCACCCGCCGCAGCACGACCGTGCCGATAAGCCTGTTGCGGGGCAGAGACACCACGGCGATCGCCACCGGACCCGTGCCGGCCGGAGGGGCCGTGCCGAAGGGCTTCTCCACCTGGCTCAGCCTGTAGGTGCCCTCGTAGGCCACCACGCACACCGTCTTGACCTTGGGGGCCCGGGCAGCGAGGAGAGCCTCGAGGCGGCGCTTGGTCGAAGCCTGGCGGGCGCTCAACAGGCGGACGCCCAGGAAATGGCCCCGGTGGTGCACGGCGTCGGCCGCCACCGGGATGGCGGTGTAGCACGGGCTCGAGTTGGTTCCCAACGTGTTGCGCGCCGAGGTGCAGGCGGAGGCCGCCACGGCCACCGCCGCGCACGACACGGCCACACCGGCGATCCGGCGCAACCGGCGCATCCTCACGCCACCACCCCGGCCACGTCCTTGTCGCTCGGAGCTCGAGTCGCGGCCGGCTCGCGCCGGGCCCTCCAGGCGAACCCCGCCCATATGACCCAGCCCACCGGTAGCTCCCCCCAGAAGCTCATGATGCGGTACAGCAGCACGGCGGCCACCGTGGAGGTCTCGGCACCGCCGAAGGCGACCAGGGCGATGGTCAAACTGCCCTCCACCACGCCCAAGCCCCCCGGCGTGACCGGCAGGTTCGCTGCCAGCTGTCCCGCACCGTAGGCCAGCAACAGCCCGTGCCAGGGAATCCCCACTCCGACGGTCAAGAAGCACACGGCCAGGCACCCGCAGTCGAGCAGCCAATTGAGAACCGCCCACATCATCACCCGCAGCACTTGCGGAGCGGTGATGCGCACTGCCCGGACGCGGGCCACGATGTGGTCGGCACGGGCGCCGAGGTCGCCACGAGGCCAGTGGAAGAGACGCCGGCTGGCGCGCAAGGTTGCCCCCACCAGCCAGTCCAGGGCCCTGTGGTTTATGAACACGGCCCCCATCACGATCGCCGCCACCAGCACGCCGATGGTCACGCCCACCAGACCAAAGCTCGCCCCTTCGGCGCCGGCGATGCCCACGCCGGCGGCGGCGACGATGGCCAGGCTCACCGAGGCGGCCACGAACACCGCCGCCAGCGTCCAGCCGGACAGTGCCTCATCCGCGCCGCGGCGGCGATACTGGCGGAAGGCGAACACCGACGACACGATCGGACCGGCGGGCATGGAGTTGGCGATGGCGGTGGCGGCGAGCGTCACACCGGTGATCCAGCGGCCCGACACGGTCACGTCCCCGGCGGCGAGCAGGTCCTGTTGGACGAGGGCGAAGGCCACGAGCGACGCCAGCTCCAGCACCCCGCCGAGCAGCGCCCAGCCCAGCTGGGCATGGGCTAGGTAGCCCGTGGCCCCGGACAGCTCGCCGCGACGGCCCAGCAGGGCCCACACCGCCAATACGGCCAGGCCCAAGCCCACCACGTAGCGGATCCAGGGCCACGACCGCTTCAGCGACGCCGTGAGCCTCCGGCCCCGTGACACCGGGGCGGCCTGGTGCGAGCCCGGCGGGACGGTCACGCCCGGGTCGGCTCCACCAGGATCTTCACGTGCTCGTCCGGCCGTCCCAGCGCCTCGAAGGCGCCGGGAACACCCGCCAAGTCGACGTGGCCCGTGATCATCGGCGCCACGTCCACCCGTCCCTCGGCGATGGCCGACAGCGACTGGGCGAAGTCAGCCGGGCTGTAGGCGAGGACGAACTGCAGGGCGAGCTCCTTGGCGATAGCGAAGAAGGGCGAGAGGGTGTCGGGCTCCATGCACACGCCCACCACCACCACCCGGGTGGCCGGCGGCACGTCGCGCAGCAGCTGCTCGATGATGCCCGGCACCCCGACCGCCTCGAACACCACCAGGCTCTTGCGGCCGTCCACCCGCCGCCAGGCGTCGATGGGGGGCTCGTCGGCGGGGTCAACCGCCTCCGTGGCCCCCATCTGGGTGGCCAGCGCACGCCGCGCCGGGGAGAGTCGGCGGCCACGATCGTCTCCACCCCGGCCATACGGAGCGCGGCGATGACCGCCAGGCCGACAGGGCCGCAGCCGACCACCACGGCGGCGTCAGCGGACCCGATGGCCGATTTGGCCACGGCGTGGATGCCGACGGCCAGGGGCTCGGTGAGTGCCGCCTGGTCGGTGGCCAGGTGATCCGGCACCTCCAGCGCGAGCGGGGCGGAGAGGAGCATCTGCTCGCCATACCCGCCGGGATAGGCGTTGTTGTAGGCCAGCTGGTGCACGCCACTGGAGGTGACCAGAGCCGGCAGCGACACGACCCGGGTTCCCGGCTCGGGGGCGGTGGTGTCGGGGCCCGCCTCGAGGACCTCGCCGCAGAACTCGTGTCCCATGACGATGTCCTTCGACAGATCGATGCGGGGAACGGCCAGCTCGGCCATGGGCCCCATGGAGGGCAGCAGCTGCTCCGACATGGACACCACGCGCTCGGCGTGGCGCAGGAAGTGCAGGTCCGAGCCGCAGATCCCGCAGGCCAACGTACGGACCAGCACCTGCCCCGTATCGGGGCGGGGGTCGGGAACCTCGTCCACCACCAGCTTCCCGCCCCGCATGATGCACGCCAGCATGGTCGACCCTCCTCCGTCGGTCCCGATGCTGACACATCGAGCTGGCTGGCCCGCAGCGGTCGATCACGCGACAGGGGCCCCCGCCGAAGCGGGGGCCCCTGTCAGTGCTCTCAGCATCCGTTCAGCACGGATCCTAGATGTTGGTCGCTCAGGCCGTGCCGG
>DATHCF010000310.1:0-7978 GCA_035319705.1 Acidimicrobiales bacterium
GTGAAGGACGGCTGCAGCCCCCAGGGCCAGTGCGGATGCTGCACCGTCTGGGTGGACGGTGCCCCCCGGGTGGCCTGTGTCACCCCCGTGCGGCGGGTGGCCGGCCGACAGGTCACCACGCTGGAGGGCGTGGACCCTGCCGTGCGCGAGCGCTGGGTGCAGGCGTTCGTCGACTGCGGTGCCAGCCAGTGCGGCTTCTGCACACCGGGCATCGTCATGCGGCTCGCCGGCATGGAGGGGCGCAGCGGGCCGGCGGGAGTCGACGAGGCGGCGGTGGGACGTGCGCTGGCCGCCCACCTGTGCCGTTGCACCGGATGGCGCACGATCCTCGATGCGGCGCGGGCGGCCCGTGCCGCCGGCGCGGCGACGAGCGGGGCGGCGCAAGCCGGGAGCGAGCAGCGGAACTGGGCGGCTGCCGCCGAGCGCGCCGCGCTGGAAGGGGCGAACGCGCAGTGCGTAGGCCCCGACGTCGTGCTCGGACGTGGCGGTTTCGCCGACGACACCGCCCCGGCCGATTCGCTGGTGGCCGTCACCGGCGCCCATGGCGACTGGGTGGTGGCGGAGACACTGGCACTCGCCCGGTCCGCCTCCGGCCGCGTGCCCGGACGCAACTCGACGCGGTCGTTACGCCATCCTCTCGGGCTCCCGCACGGCGAGTTCGTGCTCCGACTGCGCACCACCTTCGTGGAGCCCGCCTATCTCGAGCCCGACGCCTCGTGGTGCGCCGCGGGTGGGGTTCCCGCCTCGCCGCTGGCCAACGGCGGCGCATTCGGTGGCAAGCGGTCGTCAGCGCTGCCCGACGCCGCCCGTCGTCTGGCCGACGAGCATGGACGCCCGGTGCGGGTGCTCTACTCGCGCGAGGACGTGGTGCGTCGCGGACCCAAGCGCCCCCCCGTCGCCGCCGGCGTGCGCGCCGACGGCAGCGCGGTGATCCGCGTGGCGCGGACCCCGGGATCGGCCGACCTCGGCGCATGGAGGAAGGCGGTGTCCTCGGTGTCGGAGCTGTTCGAGGTGGAGGAGGTGGCGGTGCCGGGTCCGCCGGTGTCGCCGGACATCCGCGCGGCCGGCTGGGCCGAGGCCGCCGTCATGCGCGCCGTGTGGGAGGTGCTCCCCGATCTTACTGACGCCGGCGCCAGCAGCGCCGGGGCCGGTTCTGCATGCCCGGTGACGGTGCGATCACCCGAAGGAGCTGCCGCCACGGTGCAGCTCGCTGCCGACGGCTCGGTGTCGGTCGAGGTGGCCGCCGGCGCCGTCCTCGACGACGTCGTGCTCCGCTCCTACGTGGTGGGCGCGGTGCACCAGGGGCTCGGCTGGGTCAGAAGCGAGGGCCTGGCTGTCGACGATGATGGAGAGGTGCTGGATCTCACCATTCGCTCCTTGGGCGTGCTGCCCGCCCGCCAGATGCCGGAGGTGCATGTCGTCACCGCCGACGACAGCGGGCCGGCCCGGCGAGTGGGCGACGCCGTGCTGGCGGCGACCGCCGCCGCGGCGTGGCTGGCCGGGGGGTTGGCCCCCGACTGGCCGTTGGAGCGGGGTGGCCAGTAGATGGCCGCCCCCGTCGGTCCCTACTCGCCGTCGGTGAAGGCCGGGCACTTCGTGGTGTGCTCCGGGCAGATCGGCATCGAGCCGGGGCCGTCGGGCCCGGTGCTGGCCGTCGGGCTCGCCGCCCAGACCCGCCGGGCCATGGCCAATGTGGCCCAGCTGCTGACCGGCCACGGCCTCGGCTGGAAGGACGTCGTGAAGACCACCGTCTACCTGACCGACATCGCCGGCTACGGCGAGTTCAACGAGGTCTACGTCGAACAGCTCGGCGATCATCGCCCGGCGCGCTCGCTCGTGGCGGTGGCCGGCCTTCCCCTCGGCGCCCTCGTCGAGATCGAGGCCTGGGCGCACACCGGCTGAGCCCAGCCAGCAGTCAAGCCCAGCCAGCGGTCAAGCGCGCCGGCGACCGGGCGCAGCAGACGCTCAGGGGGCCCAGGACCCCTGACCGAAGCGGTAGCCCACCGAACGAACCGTCGAGATGAGATGGGCGTGCTCCTCCCCGAGCTTGGCCCGCAGGCGCCGCACGTGGACGTCGACGGTGCGCGCTCCGCCGTAGTACTCGTATCCCCACACCCGGCTGAGCAGCGTCTCCCGGGTGAAGACCTTGCCGGGACGGGCAGCCAGAAAGCGCAGCAGCTCGTACTCCATGAAGGTGAGGTCCAACGTCCGTCCGGCCACCGCCGCCTGGTAGGTCTCCAGGTTGAGCACCAGTGGCCCGTATTCGATGAGCTCGGGACGAAGCCCCCTGCCGGTACGCCAGAACAGATGGGTGAGACGAGCCAGGATCTCGTCGGCGGCGCAGGGGAGCACCACGAAGTCGTCGAATTGGTCCTCGCGCAGCTCGAGCTCGCCGAGCTGCGTGGCCGGCACCGCCAGGAGCAGCGGCCGCAGCGGGACGTCGCGGGCACGGACCACCCGGCACAGGGCGAAGGCGGCGGCCCGGTCGGGGGCCGCGCACACCACCGCTCCCGACCACCCGTCCTCCGGCTCGTCGCTCTCGGCGTGCTCGGGGCGGCCGACCGCCTTCCAGGGGTAGCCGGCACGCTCCAGGGCCAGCGCCAGCTCCGGCGGAAAGGGATCAGGAAAGCACAGAAGCGGCTCCACCCTCGTCCTCCCGATCGTCCCGCGCCGCTCTACAGCAGCGGGAAGTAGCGGTCGCGCTCGAACTGGCTGATGTGGGTCTTGTAGCCGGTCCACTCGGCCCGCTTGTTGCGGATGAACCACTCGAAGACGTGCTCGCCCAGCGTCTCCGCCACCAGCTCCGAGCGCTCCATCTCGGTGATGGCCTCGTTGAGGCTGCCCGGAAGGGGGCGGATCCCTTCGGCGGCCAGCTCCTCGGGGGTCATGGCGTAGAGATTGGCCGCCGCCTCCCGGGGCAGCTCCGAGCCCTCCTCGATGCCCTTCAGGCCGGCAGCCAGGATCACGGCGAAGGCCAGGTACGGGTTGCAGGCCGAGTCCGGCGCCCGGTACTCGATGCGGGTCGACTCGAACTTGTTCCGCTTGACCACCGGCACCCGCACCAGCGCCGAACGGTTGTTGCGGGCCCACGACACGTGCACCGGCGCCTCGTAACCGCTCACCAGACGCTTGTAGGAGTTGACCCACTGATTGGTGACGGCGGTGATCTCCGGAGCGTGGCGCAGCAGTCCGGCCGTGAAGTGCTTGGCCACCGGCGACAGGCCATAGGGATCGTCGCCGTCGTGGAAGGCGTTCTTGTCGCCCTCGAACAGCGAGACGTGGGTGTGCATGCCCGAGCCCTGGACCCCGGCCAGCGGCTTCGGCATGAAACTGGCGTGGACGCCGCCCCGCTGGGCCGTCTCCTTCACCACCAGGCGTACCGTCATCACCGTGTCGGCCATGGTGAGGGCGTCGGTGTAGCGGAGGTCGATCTCGTGCTGGCTGGGGGCGTCCTCGTGCTGGGCGTGTTCTACGGGGATGCCCATGTCCTCCAAGGTGAGCACGCTGCGCTTGCGGAGGTCGGTGGCGAGATCGCTGGCCGTGAGCTCGAAGTAGGAGCCGCTGTCCAGCGTGACCGGCTGGTGGGCCGGATCGGCGTCGGCGAAGTAGAAGAACTCGATCTCCGGGGCGGCGAAGAAGGTGAACCCCTTCTCCCTGGCCTGGTCGAGGGTCCGGCGAAGTACGTGTCGCGGGCATCCTTCGAACGGCGTGCCGTCGAGGTTGGAGATGTCGCAGAACACCCGGGCCACCGGGACGTCGTCGGGATGCCAGGGCAGCACCTGGAAGGTCTTGGCATCGGGTCTGGCCAGAACGTCGGATTCCTGCACACGGCTGAAGCCGTCGATGGCCGAGCCGTCGAAGGTCATGCCCTCCTCCAGGGCGTTCTCCAGCTCGGCCGGGGTGATGGAGAAGGTCTTGGCCGTGCCGAGCACGTCGGTGAACCACAACTGAATGAACCGGATGGCCCGCTCCTCCACCGTCCTGAGCACGTACTCCTGCTGGCTGCGCATCGAACCTGGACGACCTCCTGCGACTCGTCGGGCGGGAACCCGCCGCCGGCGCCTCCAGTGTCGCAGGCGCAGGGGGGCACTCCGCACCGGTTCACACGCCGTTCACATGCCGTGCATGCAGCGGCAACGGCTCCGTGCCAGGCTGGCGCCGGCCGACCTGCCGGTAGGTTGCCCGCGCCGGGCCCGCCCCGGCGGACTTGTGAACGGGCACTTCCTCTACCAGCATGAGCGGCCGTGGTCCGGGATGGCTCGGGCCGACCCGGGTTTCCCGGCCGGCCGGAGCGTCTCGGTGAGGGACCGAAACGACAGTCGAGGAGGAGCCGTGCAGCAGCGGACCCCGGCGGAGGTTCTCCGCCTGGTCAAGGACGAAGCCATCGAGATCGTGGACCTGCGGTTCATCGACCTGCCGGGCCTGACCCAGCACTTCTCGGTCCCTGCGCATGCGCTCACCGAGGAGGTTTTCGAGGAGGGTATCGGCTTCGACGGCTCCTCCATCCGCGGCTTCCAGGAGATCCAGGAGTCGGACATGCTGCTCATGCCCGACCCCAACACCGTGGTGGTCGATCCCTTCCGTCAGCACCGCACGCTCAATTTGAACTGCTTCGTACGCGACCCGGTGACTTTGGAGTCGTACTCCCGCGACCCGCGGTATGTGGCCAGCAAGGCGGAGGCCTATCTGGGCACCACCGGCCTGGCCGACGTCTCGTACTTCGGTCCGGAAGCCGAGTTCTTCATCTTCGACGACGTGCGCTACTCCCAGGACGGCCACTCGGCCTTCTATCAAGTCGACTCCGTCGAGGGGCACTGGAACAGCGCCCGCGACGAGGACCCGAACCTGGGCTACAAGATCCGGCCCAAGGAGGGTTACTTCCCGGTGCCGCCGGCCGACCACTTCCAGGACCTGCGCTCGGAGATGATCCTCACCATGGAGCGCCTCGGCATCGAGATCGAGGTGCAGCATCACGAGGTCGCCACCGCCGGCCAGGCCGAGATCGACATGCGCTTCGACACCCTGCTGCGCATGGCCGACAAGCTCACGCTGTACAAGTACGTGGTGAAGAACGTGGCGCGCGAAGCGGGCTACACCGCCACCTTCATGCCCAAGCCGCTCTTTCAGGACAACGGCTCAGGCATGCACACCCACCAGTCGTTGTGGAAGGGGGGCGAGCCGCTGTTCTACGGCGAAGGGTACGGCGGGCTGTCGGACATCGGGCGGTGGTACATCGGCGGGCTGCTGAAGCACGCGTCCGCCATCTTGGCCTTCGCTGCTCCCACCACCAATTCCTACAAGCGGCTGGTGCCGGGCTACGAGGCGCCCGTCAACCTCGTGTACTCCCAGCGCAACCGCTCCGCCTGTTGCCGGATCCCGCTGTACAGCCAGAGCCCCAAGGCCAAGCGGGTCGAGTTCCGCTGCCCGGACCCCTCGTGCAACCCGTACCTGGCCTTTGCCGCCATGCTCATGGCCGGCCTCGACGGCGTGCAGAACCGCATCGAGCCGCCCGACCCGGTGGACAAGGACCTCTACGACCTTCCGCCGGAGGAACTGGCCCAGGTGCCGCAGGTGCCCGCGTCGCTCGACGCCGCGCTGGACGCGTTGAAGTCCGACCACGACTTTCTGAAGGCGGGCGGGGTGTTCACCGACGACCTCATCGAGACCTGGATCGAGTACAAGACCCTGAACGAGATCGACGCCGTGCGCCTTCGGCCGCATCCCTGGGAGTTCATGCTCTACTACGACATCTAGTCTAGTAGCACCTTTGAGAGGTTGGCTCGGCGACTGGGCCGATGCCATCGCTGACCACCACGAACGTTTCGACGGTGGCGGCTACCCCAAGGGTCTGGCGGGGAGAGATATCAGTCTCGGAGGCCGGATCGTCGCTGTCGTCGACGCCTTCGAGGTGATGACTGCGGTGCGCCCGTATAGGCGGCCGGTAACCCCCGAAGCGGCACGCAAGGAACTGGTGAGCTGCGCCGGCACCTGCTTCGACCCCAACGTGGTGCGGGCGATGCTGAGCATTTCCATTGGAGCTCTGCGTCGGGTGGTGGGGCCGTGGTCCTGGTTGGCCCAACTTCCGTTCCTCCGTGGTGTGCCGCACCTCGAAGGTGTCGCTGCCGCCACGACCCGGCAGATCGTCGCCAGCACCGGCACACTTGCCACCACCGGGGTCGTGGCAGTCGGCGCTGTCACGACCACGGGCGCCCTTTCGTCCGTCCTCGCCGCCCCGCAAGCGGCGACGGCAACTCCGTTCGCCGCCCCGACCACCGGCGGCAGTCTGCTCAAAGGGCAACAAGCGGGAAGCGAGTCCGCTCCGTCTTCGAAGGCGCCTGGGGTCTCGGGCAACGCCGGAACGGCCGGGCTGCCCGATGCATCGGGAAACTCTGGGATCGAGCCGGTAGCCCCGGGAAACACGTCAGGGCACACCGACAGCACATCGGGGAGCCCAAGTGGCACGGCGAGTGGCTCGGAGAGCTCCCAGGCGACGACGCTCAGCGGGCAGAGTGCTTCGGGGACATCGGGATCCTCGGGAGGTGACTCCGGATCCTCGGGGGGCTCGACGGGTTCTCCGGGGAGTTCTTCGGGATCCTCGGGCGGTTCCTCGGGGACATCGGGATCCTCGGGAGGTTCCTCGGGAACTTCGGGGGGCTCGACGGGCTCTTCGGGGAAGTCGGGTTTGGTTGGTGGCTTGCTGAAGGGTGTAGGGAGTCTGCTGGGAGGCTTACTCGGATAGGGCTGCGCGCACTAGAAATGGGCGGTGGCCAACACCGACATGGCCGAGTATTGGAACGGGCGCCCTGCCGATGTCTGGGTGAGAGAGGCCGAACGCTTCGACTCCCTGCTCGGCCCCTTCGGCCGCCGGTTGCTCGAGGCCTCTGCTCTCGAACCGGGAGAACGGGTCCTCGACGTCGGGTGCGGCAACGGTGCGGTCAGCCTCGAGGCTGCCCGAGCAGTGGGCGGCAGCGGGAGCGTGACGGGCATCGACCTCTCGGCGCCCATGCTGGAGGTGGCCCGGCTCCGGGCCGAGGAACAGGGCGTCGACGTCCACTTCGTTCGGGGTGACGCCCAGACGGCCTCGTTCGACGAGCCGTTCGACCTCGTCGTGAGCCGTTTCGGCGTGATGTTCTTCGACGACCCGGAGGCGGCTTTCGGCAACCTGGCGAGGGCGACTCGCCCGGGTGGCCGCTTGTGCTTCGTGTGCTGGCAGGAGATGTTCGCCAACGAGTGGATCGCCGTGCCCGCCATGGCGATGGTGGCACACGTGGGGATCCCCGAACTGCCGGAGGCCGGGGCTCCCGGCCCCTTCGCCCTGGCCGATGCCGGACGGACGCGCCAGCTCCTCCTGTCCGCCGGCTGGTCGGAGGTGGGCATCGAGGATCACAAGGACTCGATGCGCATGGGGAACGATCCCCAGGACGTCGTCGCCTTCATGCTCTCCGACGAGATGGGACGCCGGCTGGTGGAAGGCAAGGACCCCGATGCGGTGAAGGCGGGGACCGAGGCCACCCTCGAGGCACTGCGGCCGTACGCCACTGCCGAGGGTGTCGTGCTGGGAGGCGCCTGCTGGCTCGTGACCGCCCGCAAGGCGTAGCCCGGTGAGACCGGGGTGACGGGCATGGCACCCGGAGGCACGGCCGGCCTCGAGTCTCGCGTGCGGGGTGCGCTCGACGATCGGGGAATCGAATACGAGGTGCTCGGCTGTGATCCCGAATATGCCGACACCGCCGTTCTGCCGGCGCTACGGGGTCGCTCCAGAGGATTCGGCCAACACGATCGTGGTCGTGGGCAAGGGCGGAGAGCGCACCTACGCCGCCTGCGTGGTGCTCGCCATCACCCGTCTCGACGTGAACGGCACGGTGCGACAGCGATTGGGCGTGCGCAAGGCGTCTTTTGCCTCCGCCGAGGAGACGATGCAGCGCACCGGGATGATGATCGGCGGGGTCACCGTGCTGGCCCTGCCGGACGAGCTGCC
>DATHCF010000311.1:0-2340 GCA_035319705.1 Acidimicrobiales bacterium
CGGCGAGCACGGGAACGACTGCGATGATCACGAGCGGTACGTCGAGAAAACGCAACATGGCCAGCGCTACGAGAGAACGCTGGTTCAACTTGGCGTCGACGTCTATCGCCAAGGCAGGCTCCGGTGATCAGCGGCCCTGGACCCCGGAACGGTCACCGGGAGAGCCACCGGGCATCCTCGCATCGCGAGGCCGGCTGGGGCAAAAACCGTGCGGCGGCCAAGAGCACGGCTCACTCCTCTGCGCTCTTGCCCATGGACGGGGGGCGCACCGCCATCATCAGCACGTCGGCCATCAGCGCGAACTGGAAGAGGGCGAGACCGACGATGGCGCCGAAGCCGAGCGGCGACAGGAGCCAGGCCAGGGCCAGGCACACCACGCTCAGGACGGCCAGTCGGGGCAGGATGCTCGCCACCGGTGGACGACCCTGGGGCCGCGAGGCGGCGGCCTTGGCCGTGGAGCGGGCCACGAAGCGGAAATTCGCCATGGCCAGCGCGAGACCCAGACACATGCCGGCGCCGAACAGCCAATGGCCGACCACAACCGAGACGATCACCGACACGACGCCGAGGGCGGCCGCCACCAGGGCGCTGCGCCGGGCCAGGCCCGACAGCTGGCGCGCCGACAACGACGAGAACAGACTCGACATGGCCATCGCCTAGTCCCCCGCTCCTCGCGTTGGCCTCGTGGACGACGAAGCGGCGTCGATCATCGAAGCGCCGGACGCGTCGGCATGGGCTCCCCAGACCTGCACTGCGGTGTCCGAACGTCCGTCAGCCGGTAGGCCGCTGCGGCCCGGCTTTCGAGGCGGACGGCCGGGCAGACAGCCACAACGACACAAAGCGGTACGACACAGCCGTCATGATCCCATCAGGCGCTTGTGAACGGCAAAACGAGCGGGAACCTCCGGTCACGGGGCCGGGACAGCCCGGCGCCCTGCTCGGAGGCCGCCATCGAAGTGCTCCGACGGGAGGGGAAGTGGGCCCGCGACGGGCCCTTCACTCCGCCGGGCGACCGCCCGGGCCGGGCTCCCCGAGGAAGCGGACCGCCGATCTGGGATCCTCGTCGCCGTCGCGGTAACGAGCCACCAGCCGCCGGGCGGGCGAGGGCCGGAGAGGGGCGAAGGTGGACGGGCGTACCGCGCCGTCGGCGGCGACCGCCTGACGCAGGCCGTTGGACGGGTGGCGGCGGCGCCCGTCCAACACATCGGGCCGGATGAGTGCGGTGATGGCGGCCGACTCCTGGCCCGACTGCCCGTTCGAGTCCTGGGCCGGAACCTGAGCAGGCTCCCCGGCGGGCCGTCCGGCCGGCTCCCCGGCGGCGACGGCTTCGGAGCGGACGAGGGGCAGCTGCTGTCCTATTCCTTCTCCTTGCTCCTCTCCGGCGCCGGGTGACACCTCGGAACCATTGCCGTTCTTGCGCAGCCCCGGATGGAACAGTGTGTAGAGGGCCAGCGCCAGGGCGACCACCACAAACGGGACCACGCCGTTGCCGCCGCCGAACAGTGGGAAGAGCACGAGACCGGACAGCACGGCGGTCCAGGCCCACAGGATCACCACCGTCCGGCGCGGCCCGTGGCCGAGGCGGAGCAGACGATGGTGCAGGTGGTCCTTGTCGGGGGTGTCGAAGCTCGTGCCGCGCGCCGTGCGCCGCACGAAAGCGAAGGCCATGTCGGCGATGGGCACACCCAGGATGAAAAGAGGGATGAACAGCGGAGCGAAGAAGAAGTAGGCCTGGCCGCTGTACTCCGGTGTCCGGCCCCCGATGACCATGGTGGCCGCCGCCATCAACAGGCCCAGCAGCAACGCCCCGGCGTCGCCCATGAAAACCTTGGCCACGTGCACGTTGTGGGGCAGGAAACCGAGACAGACCCCGCAGGTGATCACCGCCACCAGGGGACCGATGTTGTCGGGCGGCAGCACGCCCAGGTCGACCAGGCGCAGCCCGTAGACGGCCAGCGCACCGGCGGCGATGGCCACCACGCCGGCGGCCAGCCCGTCGAGGCCGTCGATCAGGTTGACGGCGTTGGTGATGACGATGACCCACAGGGCGGTCAGCAGCGGGGTGACCTGTGGCGAGAGCACCAAGAAGCCCACGAAGGGGATCTTGAACTGGAACATGGTGACACCCATGAAGACCAGCAGCATGGCGGCGAGCACCTGGCCGGCCATCTTGGCCGGGGCGGACATCTCCCGGAAGTCGTCGATCAGGCCGACGGCGAAGATCACCAGCGCGCCGAGCACCAGGCCGAGCGGCTCCGAGGAACCGGCGAACACCGAGCGCAACGGAGTGAGCAGCGCCGCCACCCCGATGGAGACGAGGAGGGCCACGAACATGGCCGC
>DATHCF010000312.1:0-2059 GCA_035319705.1 Acidimicrobiales bacterium
GACGGCGCGACATGGCCGACGCCCCGAGCAGCACCGCCGCACCACCAAGCATGATGAAGATCGGCATGACCGACAGGTAGGCGATCTTGGGCAGCGGCACGTGGGCAGCGGCCGCCGCCAGCAGCAGCGGGGACCGCAGCAGCACGGTCACGGCCTTGCCTCCGCCGTCCGGGCCGGCGCGCCGCGGTCACCGTGCACAGAGGACGCCGTGGCCGGCACCGTGCTCGTGTACGACGCCGCCGGGCCCTTGTCCACCGACGGCTCCCGGGTGCCGGTGGCCGCGTCCACCTGCTGGACGAGGCGGTCGACCGATGGTGTGATGCGGTCGAGGACCGGCTTCGGATAGATCCCGAGAAAGGCGATCACCAGCACGAGCGGCACCACCACCGACGTCTCGCGCCAGGAGAGGTCGGGCACCGAGACGTTGGCCTCGTCGGGCTTCAGGTGGAAGGCCTGTTGATAGGCCCACAACAGGTACAGCGCGGCGAGCACCACGCCGAAGGTGGCCGCCACCGCCCACCAGCGGTGGGTGCTGAAGGTGCCGATGAGCACCAGGAACTCGCCCACGAAGCCGTTGAGGCCCGGAAGCCCCAGCGCCGCCATCATGGCCACGGTGAACGCGCCGGCCAGGACCGGAGCCGGACGCTGCAGACCGCGCAGTGATTTGGTGTTCCAGGTGCCGCGGCGGTCGTAGATCCAGCCGATGCAGATGAACAGCACGGCGATGATGAGTCCGTGGTTGACCATCTGCACCACCCCGCCGGTCAGTCCCTGGGTGGTGAGGGCGAAGGTGCCGAGCACCACGAAGCCGAGGTGCGCCAGCGACGAGTAGGCCACCAGCCGCTTCAGGTCCCTGGTGGCACAGGCCACGAGGGCGCCGTAGAGGATGCCGGCCAGCCCCAGGGTGAGCAGCAGCGGGGCCAGGTCGACCACGGCCCTCGGGAACAGGGTGAGGTCGAAGCGGATGATGCCGTAGGTGCCCATCTTGGCCATGACCGCCGCCAGCACCACCGATGCTCCGGTGGGGGCCTCGGCGTAAGCGTCGGGTGACCAGGTGTGGAACGGGAAAACCGGCGCTTTGACGGCAAATGCGGCGGTGAAGGCCAGGAACAGGATGACCTGCGACGCCGTGCCGAGGTGGGTGCCGGTGAGCGCCAGCAGGTCGAAGCTCAGGTGCCCGGTCTGGCGCTCGTGGATGAAGGCGACGGCCACGATGCCCACGAGCAGGAAGGCCGATCCCAAGAACGTGTAGAGGAAGAACTTGATGGCCGCGTAATTGCGGTTGGCGTATCCCCACCCGGTCATGAGGAAGTACACCGGGACGAGGGTCAGCTCGAAGAACAGGAAGAACAGGATCAGGTCCAGAGCCACGAAGCTGCCCAGGCAGCCTGCTTCGAGCAGCAGCAGCCAGGCCACCGAGCCCCGGTGCTCGGACAGCCCGCCGGCCAGCAGCACCAGGGGGAACAGCAAAGCAGCCATGAGGACGAGAAACAGCGAGATCCCGTCCACGCCCAGGTGCCAGGAGATGCCGAGCTGCGGTATCCACTGGTGGTCGCTCACCAGGCGGAACCCGCCGTTGCCGGCCTGATAGCGGACGGCGATGGTGACGGCCAGCGCCAAGGTGGCGAGCGTGGTGGCGTAGCCGATGGCCTTCACCACCAGCTGGTGACGGACCGGGGCCAGGTAGTCGGGCATGGCCGCCGCCGCCAGCGCGCCCCCGGCCGGCAGCAGCACGAGCACCGTCAAGAAGGGAAAGGCGTTGTCGTGGGTCACGGCGCCGATCGCCCCCTCACGCCCAGGCCCGGAAGGCCATGAAGGCGAGAAGCCCGACGGCGCCCACCACGATACCGAGCGCATACTGGCGCACGAACCCCGTCTGCACGCGCCGGAACAGCGAGGCGCACACGGCGGCCAGTCTGCCGAGGGAGTTCACGGCGCCGTCGATGATCTCGGTGTCGACCACCGTGGCCGAGAACGCAGCCAGCGCCTCGCCGGGGCGGCCGATCACTGCGTCGTAGATGTCGTCGAGGTAGTACGACCGCTGCAGCACGGCCGGCTC
>DATHCF010000313.1:0-14782 GCA_035319705.1 Acidimicrobiales bacterium
ACGTCCGTTGTGGGAAAGTTGTCGGAGTTGCAAAATCGAGCAAGCGCTGCCGCTACGGTGTGCACGCACCAGAGTTCTCGCGTCACTAGGCGCGGTGATGAGGAGGTCGCAGTTGGTCGGTGGACTCACCAAGCGGCTACCTAGGGTGAGCGGAGCACTGCTGGAGGGGCCGGTCGGCTCCTTGCGATCGCTGGTCAAGCCGCATCACCCCTACGAGGTCGGCGAGCTCGAAAGTGAAGGGCTGCGCCTGTACTACGAGGTGCACGGCGCCGGGCCCCGGCTGCTCGTCTTCACCCACGGGGTCCTCCTCGACAGCCGCATGAACCGCCGGCTCGCCTCCGACCTGGCTGAACGTGGGTTCCGCGTGGCGCTGCTCGACTTGCCCGGCCATGGCCGCTCCGACAAACCCCGTCACGCCTCGGCACATCGGATGGACTCCTACGCCCGCCATGTCGTGAACCTGATTGACGCCCTGGGTGTGGAACAGGCGGCCGTCGGCGGGGTGTCGTTGGGTGCCAACGTGTCGCTGCAGGCGGCCGTCATGGCTCCCGAGCGCGTCCGGGCGCTGGTGGTGGAAATGCCCGTGCTCGAGTGGGCCGTCCCGGGCGCAGCACTCGTCTTCTTGCCTCTCCTGCTCGGAGTGCACTACGCCGCGCCGGCGGTCCGGCAGGTGGCGCGCCTGGCACGCCACTTTCCGGAGACCGGGTTCGGATCGCTCGATTCGGCGCTCGCCGTCTTGCGCTACGAGCCGGAAGAGGCTGCCGCCGTGCTCCACGGCATGCTGGTGGGCCCGATCACCCCCACCTACGAACAGCGGCATGCCATCACCGCTCCCACTTTGGTGGTCGGGCACAAGATCGACTTCATCCATCCCTTCACCGACGCCGACCATCTCACCCGTCAGCTTCCCGACGCCCGGCTGCTCGAGGCCCACTCCATCCTCGAGCTGCGCACCGCCCCGGCGCGGCTCACCGAGCAAATCGCCGATTTCCTGGCCGACGCCTTCGGGCCGTGGAAACTGCGGCGCTCGGGGCCGTCGCCCAACGACGGACTGGCTGGCAACGGCTGATCGGGCGGGCGGAGAGGCCGTCATCAGCGACGCGGGCGCCAGGCGTCGGGGTCCTGGGTGAGCCGCGCCACCGACCGAGGCAGCCTGCCCCGGACCACGTCGTCCAACGTCACCTGCTCGAGTACGCCGCGCAGGGCGGCCCGCACCGCCACCCATACCTCCTGCAGATGCTCGGCCGCCCCTGAGTAGCTGGCCGACTCCGGTCGCAGCCCGCGTACCTCGGCCAACGGCCCGTCCAGCGCCCGCATGACGTCGGCGACGGCGATCTCCGCCGCCGGCCGTCCGAGCCTGAACCCTCCGTCCGCCCCCCGCTGGCTGGCCACCAGCCCCGCCCGGCGCAAGTCGGTCATGATCGCCCCCAGGAACTTGGCCGGCAGTCCCTGGGCCCGAGCCAGGTCCTCGGTGGTGGCCGGGGTATCGAGGGCGGCCAGGGTGAGCAGCGCCCGCATGCCGTAGTCGACCTTCGCCGGTATGTGCATCCGATGATTCTTCCCCGGACCGTTGGTTCCTTGCCCCTTGTCTTACCCGCCGTTCGGTTGGATGCTGGTGAGGGGATGCCCATGCGCCTGATCGAGCACCACGACGAGGGTCACTTCTCCGAGGGCGAACCCGATCTCGAGCCGCCCGAGGAGCTGGCCGTCGGGGAGCTCGACGACGAGACGGTGCTCGAGGAGGAGCTCGACAACGAGGACGTTCTCGAACAGGACGTCGACGACGAACTGTTGACGGTCACCCTGGAGGATCTGGCCCACGCCGAAGACGACGAGGAAGTCGAGGTGGACGGCGTGCTGAGCCCGGTCGGCGACGACGATGAAGCCGACGTCGCCGACCGGGGCGGAGGCGACGAGGACGAGCGCCTCGAGATCCTGGAGGTCGATGACCTCGAGGATCTCGAAGAGAGCCTCGACCTGCTCCTGAGCCAGCGCTTCGCGGCGTTGGACGGCGACGGCACGCGGCCGGGGACGACGGGCCCCGGGCAGGAGGCGGACGAGCACGTGCAACGTCCCGGCATCGAGGCCGGCGCCCCGTGGGCCCCGTCACCGTGCGGTCCGGACGAGTTCCTGTGCCAGGGCTGTTTCCTCGTGCGGTTGCGCTCTCAGGTGGCCGACGAACGGCGCATGCTCTGCCTGGACTGCACCAGCTGAGCCGGCGCGACTCAGGCGAGCGGAACCGGCGGCGCGGCCGAGGAGGAAGGGGCGGGGGGACACGAAATTGGCCGCCCCCGGCGGGCTCCGCAAGCGGGCGAACCCGCTCTTCCCGCCGGTGACGGCCAACGAGCGCGTCCCAGGTGGGCGGCACTCCGGACGCACTCTCTGGTAGCCCTCGAGATGGCTACCAGGCCCTCCAGCATGAGGCCCACTCTTCGGTCCAGACAGGGCCGAAAGTCCAATTCCCGCCCGACGCGCGCCTGTCGTCGGCTCATTCCCCGCCATCGGGCGGGGCCGCCCGCTGGCGGCAGCGGCGACCGGCGCCGCTTCTCCTGCAGGCGCCTGGCCGCCGCTGCCGCCGGGGGCCGCGTGGGGATTCTGGCCCGTTCGGTCCGCAGCCCCTCCGCCAGCCGGGCGGCCAGCCGATCGAGGGCCACGGCCCGGTTCCGGACTTGGGATCGCTCGTCTCCGGCCGAGGCCCGGACCACCGGACCGAGGCGTTCGAGCAGCCGCGCCCGCTGGCGAGGCCCGAGGGCGGTCGAGCCGACCACGTCGAAGCGCACCTCCACCCGGGTGCTCGAGCGATTTGCATGCTGGCCTCCGGGACCGCCGCTGGTGGTGAAGCGCCACTCCAACTCGTCGATCGGGACACGGAGGTTGCGAGTGACCTGCAGGACGCCGGAGCCGCCGACGGCGTCGAGCTCGCTGGCGCGTCGGTCCATGCCCGTGTCGCTCAGCTCGAGCCGTTCGGGCCGGCTCCGTTCTGGCCGACCACGGGGTTGGCCAGCACCCCGATTCCGTCGATTTCGATGCGGACCACGTCGCCGGGTACGAGCCACCTCGGTGGATCGAAGCTCGCTCCCACCCCGGGAGGTGTGCCGGTGGTGACCACGTCACCAGGCTCCAAGGTGCAGGCTGTCGACAACAGCTCGACCATGGCAGCGCAGTCCACCAGCATGTCGGCGGTGTTGCCGTCTTGGCGCAGTTCGTCGTTGACCCACGTGCGAATACGCCGCCCGGCCGGGTCGCCGAGCTCGTCGCTGGTCACCAGCCACGGACCCAACGGGCCGTGGGTGTCGAAGGACTTCCCCATCGTCATCGTGGGGGTCCGCCACTGCCAGTCCCGCACGCTCACATCGTTCATGATGGTGAACCCGGCGATGACGGAGCTGGCTTCGGAGGCCAGCACGTTGCGGGCGGTACGGCTGATGACGAAGGCGAGCTCACCTTCGTAGTCGACCTGATTCGACACCGACGGCATCACGATGGCCTCGCCGGGGCCGACCACGCAGGTGCGCTGCTTGTTGAACCACACCTGATGCTCGGGGGGCTCACGTCCGAGTTCAGCCACATGCGCGGCGTAGTTGAGCCCGATGGCGAGCACCTTGGGCGGACGTGGCACCGGAGCATGCAGCTTGACCTGGTCGAGGGCGATACGCCGTGCGCCGCTGGCTGCAGCCTGCCCGGCGCGCTCCAGCGCAGCCGCTCCACCCATGAGCAGGTCGGTCATGTCGGCCGGCAAGCCGACCTCCGGGTCGGTGAGGTCGACCACCTCGTCGCCATCCACCAACCCGGCGCGCCACAGCGCCGGAGAGCGCCATGGCTCGGCCGGGTCGCCCTCGGACGAGGACCCTGTCTCGGCGAAAGTCACCAGCCGCACCAGCTCACCGTCCAGGGGTTCGGGGGTCGGTCAGGGTTACAGAATCAGAGGATCAGGCGACAGACGATCGGGGGCTGCAAACGGTGGGATCGTACGACGGGACGGGCGAGCCGTACGAAGTCCCCGGGGACGATCCCGCCGAGGACCCGGTCGACGATCCTGCCGACGACCCGGCCGAGGCCCCGGCGGACGGGCCGGTTGCCGGTGCGACGATCGGGTTCCCATAGGCGTCGACCGGCGGGGTGGGGGCCGCTCCGGGCGCGGTCCCGAGGAATTGGGTGAGCATCTGCTGCGCCTACGGCTGTTCGACCACTTCGACGTCGCCGGCGGCGGTGCCGTACCCGGGAGCAACGCGGTTCCCGCCGACGATGACCTTCCGGGGTCCGCTGCCCTTGCTTCGGGTCCCGCCCTGATCGGGGCCGCCCGAGCCGGAGAGTGACGAACCGGCCACGACGGCAAACTACCAATGGGGGTTTCCGGCCAAACATCGGTCTTCGCGCCGGCCGGGGGCCGACTCGCCGGCTCCGGGTCCGGCATCCGACCATCATGGAACCTATGGACCACTACCGCGCCCCAGGATGGTTCACCCGACGCGTGTTCAACGGCGTCGTCGCCCTGTTCACCCGCGCCGGTCTCAGCGTGTGGGGATCACGGCTGCTCCAGGTGCGCGGCCGGCGGACTGGTGAGTGGCGGACCACGCCGGTGAACCTGTTGCTGCTCGACGGCGAGCGGTACCTGGTGGCGCCGCGCGGCGAGACGCAATGGGTACGCAACCTGCGGGCAGCGGGCGGTGGAGAGCTCGTGCTGGGGCGGCGATCGGAGCCGTTCACCGCCACCGAAATCGTCGACGATGCGCAGAAGGTTCGGGTGTTGCGCGCCTACCTCCGGCGATGGCGAGCGGAGGTTGGTGTCTTCTTCGACGGGGCGACGGCGGACTCCGACGATGCCGTGCTGGCGGGAATCGCCCCGCGCCATCCGATGTTCCTGGTCTCGGCACCGTGACCGGCGTTCGCCGACCACCACCGGGGTAGGTGGCGCGCCTGCCCTCGCAGCGCTGCGGCTCCCGACGTGGAAAACTCGGCGCCGTCCACAAGGGGGAGCGACCATCCCGACAGAGCACGAGCGCACAGCCCTCGTCCCGGCCAGCCGCCTGTTGGAGGTGGCCGGCGTCCTTTCCGACGGAGCGGCCCGCCTGCACGCCCAGCTCGGGCACCTGCCCCTTGCCCAGCGCAAAGCCGTGCTCGACGCCCTGTTGGGCCAGGTCGGTGACGTCGTCGAGGCCTGGTCGAAGCTGGTGCAAGCGGTGGTGGACGTGGAGACGACCGGCGAGGCCCCGGATCCACGCCCCTCTCGTGGTCCGGCCGTCTCCGGCGCGACCCTGGCCGGATCGGCCACCGGTGTCAGCTCCTCCATGTCACGTTCCTCGGCGGCTCCCGACCTCACGCATCCACAACCGGCGTTGCGTCCCGACCACCTGGTCAGCATGCCGAACCATGCCGATGAGGACGCCCACGGCAACGGGTCGGACGAACCGCAGGGCCCGCTGCTGACCGCCTACCGCGCCCCGGAAGAGAGTGTGCCGGCGGCCGGGGACAGCGGGACCCGAGACGAGCTGACCGGCGTGCTCAACCGCCAAGACGGCCTGGTCGCCGTGGCCCGCGAGCTCGAGCGCGCTCGGTCGAACGGGCTGCGCTTCGTGGTCGGATACCTGAACATCGACGGCCTTCGGCAGGTCAACGACACGAGCGGCCAGCGGGCCGGCGACGAGCTGTTGCGCAAGGTGGCGGCCGCCCTGCGCGCCACTTTGCGCTCTCACGACGTGATCCTGCGGCCGGCCGGCGACGAGTTCCTCTTCTCACTGCCCGGGGCGGACCTGGCGGTGGCCGAGCGACGTCTCAACGAGGTCGGTGCCATCCTCGGCCAGGAGGCGCCCGGGGCCTCGGTCACCGTCGGCTTCGCCCAGCTGCGCGAGGGCGAGTCGCTCGGACAACTGGTGGCCCGGGCGGACGACGCCCTGGTCGAAGCCCGCAGCCGGCGTGGCCGGTCGCGGTCGCGCTGATCCCGGACACCGATGTCAGCCGGCGACGTGACCGTTGATCGCCGCGGCCCGGTGTCGGTGGTGACGATGCGGCGTCCTCCGCACAACCTGCTCACTGAGCCCGCTCTGGCCCGCCTGGCCGAGGCAGTGGAGTCGTTGGGTGGTGCCACCCGGGCTGCGGTGCTGTGCTCGGAGGGCCGGTCGTTCTGCGCGGGGGCCGACTTCCGGTCGGCCGAGGCGCCGGATCCCACCTCCGGCGCCAGCTTCGAGACCATGACCAGCGCCTTCTACCGCCAGGCCCTTCGCCTGTTCGCCACCACCGTGCCAATGGTGGCGGCCGTCCAGGGCGCGGCAGTGGGGGCGGGATTCGGCCTGGCCTTGGCCTGTGACCTCCGGGTGGTCGGGCGACGCGGCTTCTTCCAGGCCAACTTCGTGCGCCTGGGCATCCATCCCGGCTTCGGGCTGTCCGCGCTGCTGCCCCGGGCCGTCGGGCCCGGGCGGGCGGCGGAGCTGTTCCTCACCGGCCGGAGGGTCGAGGCCGTGGAAGCGGGCCGAATCGGACTGGCTGACAGGGTGGTACCCGAGGGCCGGGAGCTCTCAACCGCGCTGGAGCTCGCCGGGGAGATCGCCGCGGGGGCGCCCCTGGCCGTGTCGGCGACACGCGCCACGTTGCGTTCGGGGCTGGCCGAGCTGGCCGAACGGGCCATGGAACACGAGCTGGCCGAACAAGCGGCCCTGGCCGGCACGGCCGACGCCGTCGAAGGCGTGGCCGCCATGCTCGAGGGCCGCCCTCCTCGCTTCACCGGCACGTGAACACGGCGTCCTCGCCGGCGGGCCACCATCCGCCTCGACGGCTGCGACGATAGGGGTGATCCGGTCCGGGCCCCCTGCTGGAACAGCCCGGTAGAGCAGAAGGGAAAGGCTGTGTCGACCGACCCACTCGAAGATCTCGATCTCGACACCGCCGTGGCCGGAGTCCGGTCGAACATGACCGACGTCCGCATCCTCCTCAAGGTCCTGGCCGGCCAGCTGGCCGACGCCGTGGGAGCCGAGCGCCTGGCCGTCGAGCGAGCCGGGCGCTTGCGGCGATCGGAGGAGGTACGCGCCCTGACAGTGGCGATGGGCGACGACGAGTTCCGCGCCGAGGTCGACGGCGCCACCCTGCGCTGCAGCGTCGGTCACCGTTCCGGCGGCATACGAATCCGCAGCGAACAGATGTCGGCCGACGACTGGTTGAAGCGCTTGTTGCAATCGCTCCACGCGGAAGCGGCCCACAGCGAGAAGGCCCGCATGGCGCTCGAGCGCATCGTGATCGGAGGCGAGTGATGACGGAGACCGGCGGCACCGGCGAGCACCAACTGCCGAAGGACCTCCCCGAGGCGACCAGTCACCGCCTCGAAGAGCTCGAACACGGCCTGTTCACCTCCGACCTGTCGGTCAACGAGTTCCTGCTGGTCAAACACGCGGGCTTCCACCCTGTCGGTTTCGTGATGGGCTCGTCCATCTACCACATCGGCATCCAGACCCGCCGATGGGGAAAGAGCCAGGAGCTCAGCAAATTGACCGAAGCCATGTACAACGCCAGAGAGCTGGCCATGACCCGCATGGAGGAAGAGGCCGCCGAGCTGGGCGCCGACGGCGTGGTCGGCGTGCGACTGGACGTCAACTACTACGAGTGGGGTCGCGACGCAGCCGAGTTCATCGCCATGGGAACAGCCGTCAAGGCCGAAGACGGACGCTCCTACCGCAATGCTCTGGGCAAGCCCTTCACGTCGGATCTTTCCGGGCAGGACTTCTGGACACTCATGCAGACCGGACACACGCCTCAGGCGCTCGTCATGGGGACCTGCGTCTTCCACATTGCCCACCGGGGTCTGATGCAGGCGCTCGGGACGGTCGGACAGAACGTCGAGCTCCCGAACTTCACCCAGGCCCTGTACGAGGCCCGCGAGCTGGCCATGACCAGGATGCAGGACGAGGCCAATCGCCTCGGGGCCACCGGCATCGTCGGCGTGCGCCTGGAGGAGAAGTCGCACCAGTGGGGCTCGCACACCATCGAGTTCCTGTCGCTCGGCACGGCCGTCACACGCGGCGACCGGCCGGTCGACCTGCCGCTGCCCACCACCGTCATCTCCCTCGACAACTGACTCGAGACCCGGGCCATTGATGACCCCGCCGGACGACGGCAACCCACCCTCTCCATCGGATGGTGACGCGCCGGCGTCGGAGCTGCCCGAAGCCGCCGGTCGACGCCTAACGGGAGGGAGCTGGTCCTCTGGACTGACGGTGGCCGACCTGGCCGCCTGCAAGTCCATGGGGCTCGAGCCGGTGGCCCTCGTCCAGGGGTTCTGCGTCATGCAGTGGGGCTTCTACGCCATGGCCGGCGCCGGTCCATGGGGTGGGACACCGCCGACCCGCACCACCTCGGGCAGCGGTCCCTACGCCGCCGGCGCAGGCTCGTCCTCGTCCGGTGGCTACCAGGAGTCCTGGCCGTGTCCCCACGGGATCGCCTCGCTCGAGCATCGATGGGGCTACAACCTCGAACAGTCCTGGGTGGAAGCGGCGTGGTCGCAGGGATTCGGCTCTGCCTACCGGCGGATGGTGGACGAGGCACACGAGGCCGGCGCCCACGGCGTGGTCGGCGTGGTGGACCGCGCCAGATACCTCGGAGAGCAGGGTGTCGTCGAGTTCCACCTCACCGGCACGGCCGTGGCGGTCGACGGGTCTGCGCCTGCCGCTGTGCTGTGGAGCACGTACCTGGCCGGCCAGCGCCTGGGCAAGCTGTTCGAGGCCGGTTTGGCGCCGGTGTCGGTGGCGGCGGCCATGGCCTCAGTCCAGATGTGGCCCAACTGCCAGACCGAGTTCTTGATCCAGGGGGGCGTCGGCTCCATGTGGGGCGGCTCGGCGGGGGGCGAGATCACCCAGGTCACCCACGCCGAGACCGCCGCTCGCCACCTGGCCCGCTCTGCCGTGCGAGCCCAGCTCGGGTCGGACAGCCTGCACGGGGCCTCCTTCGCCGTGAGCCACCGGGCGGCGGGCGCCGGTGGGCACGTGATCGAATGCACGTTGCGCGGCACGCGCGTCCGGCGTTTCAAGGACTTCGATCTGCTGCCACCGCCGCGGCCCACGGTGCCGTTGTCGTGACCGCTTCCCCTCCCCCTGTCGATCTGGCCGCCGAGGTCCGCCGTGCTGTGGCTGCCCTGGCCGGCCCTGCCCCGCCGGGCCACGGCGGGACGTCGGACCTCTCGATCGACGAGGCGTTGCTGCTGCATTCGGTGGGATGGGAGCCGGTGGAGCTGGTGAGCGGTGTGTCGGTGGTCTCGGTGCCCTGGGGGGTGTGGAACTGGGGCCAGGGCGAGATCGGGGCCGCTTCCTCCGCCCACGGCTCGGCCATGGCGGCCGCCGCCGGCCGGATGGCCGAGGAGTGTGCCTCGGCCGGGGGACACGGAGTGGTGGGCGTCCGGGTCGAGGTGGAGGTGTGGCCCACGCATGTCGACGTCGCACTCGTGGGCACGGCGGTGCGACCCGTGGCCGACGGCCGTGGGGCGGCGAACGGGGGGCACGGCAGCGCCAAGGGTTCGCCGTTCATGTCGGACCTGTCGGCCCGTGACTTCTGTCTTCTCCACGGTGCCGGTTGGCGCCCTCTGGGCCTGGCCTTCGGATCGAGCTTCGTGTACGCCCCGCGCCGCTCGGCCATGACGGCGTTGGGCCAAGCGGGTCAGAACGTGGAGCTCACCAACTTCACCGAGGCGATGTACCAGGCTCGCGAGCTGGCCATGGAACGGATGCAGCGCGCCGCGCTGGCGTTGGGTGGCACCGGCGTGGTCGCCGTGGTCATGCGCCAGGGGCCGATGTCGTTCGCCACCCATGCCGTCGGCTTCACCGCCTGGGGCACCGCGGTACGAGTCGGGCCGGAAGGACACCGGCATCTGGAGCCGCAGCTGGTGGTGAGCCTCGACGACGCCCACGTCGCCTTTGCGGCGAGTTCGCTGCGAGGGGACGCCTCCTCCCGTTAGCCGTCCCGGCGGCCGGCCGTGCCGCGGACCAGCCGTGCGGCGGGCACCACGCCCGTCACCAGGGCTTCCCGGCGATTCGGGGCCGAACCAGGGCCGAACCAGGGCGCGGTTGACAGGCGCCCGTGGTCTCGGCGTCCGGCTAGAGGTGTTACACCCCTGGCGCAGCATGTACGTATGCAGGAACCGCTCCCCCTCGTCATCCAGGGGCTCCCGGCGCGGACGCGGCGGGACAAGACGCCGCGACCCCCCGGCACCGGACCCGCCGACTGGCGGATCGACGCCCGCACCCGGCGAGCCGGTCTGCGCGGTCTGGCCCAGGCGCGCGCCGCTCTTGCCGCCTGCGCACAGCGCAGCGAGGGCCACTCCGACGCGGCCTGAGCGCTGACCGGGGCACCGGCCACGGCGCTCGACGTGTACGGTCGGCTGCCGTGTCGAGCGTGGCCGAACGCCTGGGATACGGCCCTGACGCCAAGCTGCTCATCACGAGCTGCGACGACCTCGGCCTTTGCCACGCCGCCAACCAGGGCGTGTTCGGCGCGCTTCGCCAGGGACTCGGCACGAGCGCCGGGCTGATGGTCCCGTGCCCCTGGGCCCGTGCCGCCGCTGCCCAGTACCGCGGCGAGGACGTGGGGGTGCACCTGACCCTCAACGCCGAGCTCGACCTGTACCGCTGGGGGCCGATCACCCAGGCGCCCTCCTTGCTCGACGGCGACGGCGGGTTCCCCCGGACGGTGGCCGATGTGTGGGACCACGCCGATCTGGACGAGGTCCGCCGGGAGTGCCGGGCGCAGATCGAACGGGCCATCTTGTGGGGCTTCGACGTGAGCCACCTCGACGCCCATCTCGGCGTCCTGCAGGACAGGCCGGAGTTCTTCGACGTCTACCTGGAGCTGGCCGTGGAGTTCCGCCTGCCGCTTCGCCTGTCGGGCTCACATGCCGAGACCCTGGCCGGGTTTCCCTTCCGGGCGCTGGCTGCCGAGGCGGGGGTGGTGTTCCCCGATCACCTGCTCTCGGCCCCGGGGGTGGGCGTACGCAAGACCCTGCTCGACGCCGTCGGCCAGCTGCGGCCGGGAGTCACCGAGGTCTATCTCCACCCAGCCGTGGCGACCCCGGAGCTGCAGGCGCTCACCCCGGACTGGGAAGCACGTGTCGACGACTACGAGTTGCTGATGGGCGACCAGCCGCTGGCTCCGGCGCTCGAGGCGGCCGGGGTGACGCTCATCGGCTACCGGGTGCTGCGCCAGCTGCTACTCGACAGCTGACCCGGGGGCGCCGTAGGTGGCGCGATCAGTAGTCGGTGATGGCGGAGATCTCGCTCTGGAGCTGCTTGTACTCGGGCGAGTTGGTAATGGGCAGGAGCGACATGACCTTGGCCATATTGCCGGTGACCTTCACCTTTCCCTGCATGAAGGCGGCGTTGGCGTCGAGCTCGCCCTTCTGGATCTTGACGGCGTCCTCGTAGCCGGTGGTGAGGGTGACCTCGGCGTCATCGAGGTGCCGACGGTTGCTCTCGAGGATCTTGCCGTTTTCGAGGATCCAGTAGTACTCGACGTCTCCCTCGGGTGTGCCGGTCACCACGTATTGCATCCGGGCCGACGCGCCGGGACGATCGGGTTGGCCTTCGGCCATCTTCCTGGTCTCGTCCAGCCACTCCTGGCTCAGATACTTCGACATTGTCGGCCCTCCCTGGTCGCAGCCTCACCGGTTATTCCACGCGGCCGACGGCCGCGACGGCGCATGCTATCGAGTAGCCGCCTGGCGCACACCGGCGAACAGGTCGTCCTCGACGGCGCCGTCTTCGGAAGCCACCCGCGACGATCCGGGGTCCCCGGCGCTCTCCTCCACCCGGTCGGCCCCCGGGGCCACACGGGCCAGCACGTACTCGTCCACCGGATGGACAGACCGCATCACCTCGGGAGGCAGGCCGAACCAGAACGGGGACTCGGGGTCGATCTGGGTGGCATGGGCCAGTAGCGCCCGACGGCGCACGTCGGCATAGTCCGACACGTCGATCCGGGTGCTGTAGACACGATCCATGCTGCGCGCCCGTTGCAGCCAGCCATCGTCGAAGGGTGACTCGAGCCCGAGCTCCTGGAACTTGGCGTGAAGAGCGAGCACCCGCTGGCCGGAGAATCCCACGTAGTACAGCTTCGACGGCTGCCACGGCGCGCCGGAATCCGGGTAGGCGCCGGGCCGGCCGGATGCGTCGAAGGCGGCCACCGAGATCTCGTGCACCCGGATGTGGTCGGGATGCGGATAACCGCTCTGGTCCTCGTCGTAGGTGACGATCACCTGTGGGCGCTCCCGGCGGATGACGCCCACGAGCTTGGCCACCGCCTCCTCCAGTGGGGCACGGGCGAAGCTCCGAGGGTCCTCGTTGGCCGGCGTACCGGCCATCCCCGAGTCTCGGTAACCGAGCATGACGATCTCGTCGTATCCGATGGCCGACGCCGCCTCCTCGAGCTCCCGGCGACGGATGGCCGGCAGTTCCGAGCGCACCTCGGGGCGGTCCATGGCCGGGTTCAAGATGTCGCCCTGCTCGCCACCGGTGCAACAGACGAGCACCGTGCGGATCCCCTCGTCGTGATAGCGGGCCACCGTGGCCGCACCTTTCGACGCCTCGTCGTCCGGATGGGCGTGCACGGTCAGCAGGCAGAGCCGCTGGGTCACCAGGGCAGCGTACCGGTGGCCCGCGCCGCCCCCCGGCGAATCCCCAGGCTGCAGCCCTTGCCCGGACCCAAGGCGCGCCGGGAGAGGCGGCCTGCTCCCCTATGCTCATAGTCGGGCTGCCGTGCCCGGCACGCACGGCCGCGGGATCAGGTCACCGCAGGAAGGAGCCGGCCCTCATGGGCGCGTTCCAACGCTTCGCAGACATCGTCCGGGCAAGGGTGAACCGGTTGCTCAACCGGGTGGAGGACCCGCGCGACACCCTCGATCTGTCCTACGAAAAGCAGCTCGAGAACCTCCAGAAGGTCCGCCGTTCCGTGGCCGAGGTGGCCACCGCCAAAAAGCGCATCGAGCTCCAGGCGGCCCAGCTCCAGGCTCAGGGAAGCAAGCTGCAGGACCAGGCCCGCCAAGCGCTCACCCAGGGCAACGAGGACCTGGCTCGCGAGGCGCTGTCCCGCCGGGCCTCCATCGCCTCTGAGTTGGGCGACCTGCAGACCCAGCACACCCAGATCGCAGACCAGCAGGCAAAGCTGGTCGAGACCCTGCAGCGCATCCAGGGCCAGGTCGAGCAGTTTCGCACCCGCAAGGAGACCCTGAAAGCCAGCTACACGGCGGCAGAGGCGCAGACCAAGATCGGTGAGGCCACGGCCGGCATCGGACGTTCCATGGACGACGCCGGCATGGCCATGCAGCGGGCCCAGGACAAGATCGCCGACATGCAGGCGCGAGCCGGGGCCCTGGACGAACTGCTGGCATCCGGCGCGCTCACCGACCTCACTTCCAACACCGACGACATCCAGGCCCAGCTGAACAAGGCCGCCTCCACGTCCCAGGTCGACCTGGAGCTGGCCCAGCTGAAGGCCGAGCTGGGCACGGGGCCTGCCGCCCAGATCGGCGCCGGTGGCCAGGCCTCCGAATCCGAGAACGCGCCGGCAGCCGGCGCCCTAGACGAGCACCCAGAGGTGAGCTCCTGATGGCGACCACCCGCCGCATCCCAGCCGACCGCGGCCTGAACGCCCGCATGTTCATGACCGGGCTGTTCATGGTCATCTTGTACGCCGCCTTCATCGGCGTGCTCTTCGAGGTCGGCATCAGTCTGGTCCTGATCGTGATCATCGCCGGCGGGTTCCTCTTCTGTCAGTACTGGTTCTCCGACAAGATCGCCCTGTTCGGCATGCATGGGCACGTGGTCACCCCCGAGCAGGAGCCGCAGCTTCACGCCGTGGTCGACCGCCTGTGCGCCCTGGCCGACATGAAGAAGCCCAAGGTGGCCGTGGCCGAGTTGGACATGCCCAACGCCTTTGCCACCGGCCGCAGCCCCAACAGCGCCGTGGTGTGCGCCACCCGGGGCATCATGCGACGGCTTGACGAGCCCGAGCTCGAGGCGGTGCTGGCTCATGAGCTCTCCCACGTGGCCCACCGGGACGTGGCCGTCATGACCATCGCCAGCTTCCTGGGCATGCTGGCCGGCCTGCTCATGCGCATGATGATGTTCGCCGGCCTCTTCGGGGGCTTCGGCGGGCGGGGTGGGGGGCGCGGGAACCAGGGCGCCGGCCAGATCGTGCTCGTCGAGATGGCGGTTCTGGTGGCTTCGGCCATCGTCTATGCCATCAGCTACATGCTGACCATGGCCCTGTCGCGCTATCGGGAACTGGCCGCCGACCGCTCCGGCGCCATCTTGATCGGCCGGCCGTCGCTTCTCGCCTCGGCCCTGGTCAAGGTGACCGGCGAGATGGGCCGCATCCCCACCCGGGACCTGCGGGCAGCCGAGCACTTCAACGCCTTCTACTTCACCCCGGCGCTGGCCCAGGGCACCAGCCTGTCATCACTGTTCTCGACCCACCCGCCGCTGCAGAAGCGCCTCGACCAGCTGGCCAAGCTGGAAGCCGAGATGAGCGGCCCGGCCGTCTGAGCGGCTCCCGGCCCCGGCGTTCCCCTCCTCCATATGGGACTGCTCGACACCATCTTGGGCCGGACCAAGCCGGTCCGGGCCAATCTGGACGCGCTGTTCGCCCTGCCCAGCGCGGCGGTGACGCTGCAAGCCTCGGCCGGCCTGGTCACGAGCGGCCGGGCCGGAGTCTGCTTCAAGCCCCCCGCCGGCCAGCCCTTCGAGGAGATGCAGAAGGAGCTCGAACAGGTGCTGGCCGTGCACGACGACCCCAGTCAGCCTGCTCCCCCACCGGT
>DATHCF010000314.1:0-10859 GCA_035319705.1 Acidimicrobiales bacterium
CAAGGTGGTCGCCTTGCAGCGCGACCTGGCCCGGGCCCGTGCCGAGGTGCAGGCGGTCACCGACGAGCGCGACGAGCTGCGAGCGCAGCTGGAGATGTCGGCCCGCAATCTCGACGTGCTCACCGAGCGCCTGGGACAGCGCCAACCGGCCGTGCCCCGGGCGGCCGAGCGCCTCGACAGCGACGAGCAGGCGCTGCTGCGCAGCCTGCGTCACCCGCAGCGGCCGGCCGACAGCTCGACACGCGCCGGCTGACCAGAGGCGTCGCCCCGGGGCTACGCCTCGGCTACGCCTCGGCCGATTGCTCGGTGGGCACACTGCCGGCTTTGGCCATAAAGGCCGCTTCCCAGGCAGCAGCACGCCGGCCCTCGGCCGGTGATACCCAACGCGCCGGTGCCGGCGCGCCGTCGTCGCCGTCCGCCGATGCATGTGCGAGCGACTTGGCGCGCGCGTCGCGCTCGTCGGCCCGCCGCCCGGCGCGCTCTTCGGCTCGGACCCACTGCAGGAAGATGGGCACGAAAGCAACGACTGTGAAGATCTCGGTCGAGCCCCACAACAGCCCGCCACCCGCGTGGGTGCTGGCCAGGCTGTACATGGAGGCGATGGGCTGGCGCTGCAGCAGGATGATGACGCCCAGGAACGTCTCCGGAGCAGCGCCCAACAAGATGTTGGCCATGCGCGCCCCGTGCCCCATCTTCCAGTGCACGATGGGGTCGATGCCCACCATGGGCCACCAATAGAGGGTCCCTCCGAAGAGGAAGACCACGTTGACCACGTCCATGATGGCCATGTCGTTCATGGCGACGTTGATCATCGGCGTCAAGAAGAAGGCGAACATCACGCCGAAGTACAGGCTCCACACCGTGACGGGGTGGGTCAACACGGCGAACGGCCTGGAGCGCAGCACGGCCAACCAGCGGGCCTTGGTGCGCCGGCTGGCCGTCTGTAACAGCAAAGTCGAAGGTGCGCCGAGCGCCAGCAGCGGTGGGGCGACGAGCATGAGCAGAAGGTGCTGCACGACGTGCGCCTGGAAGTAGCTCTGGGTGAAGACGGCCACCGGAGATTGCAGTGCCACGTCGACGGCCACGAGCCCCGCCATGAACGGGACAGTGCGCCGGGCCGGCCAGCGCCGGCCACGGCCGGCCAGCGTCCAGTCGGCCCACAGGTACCAGTAGGCCACGGCCAGGACCACGGCCATCACCAGCAGCGAGAACGGCGTCCACTGCCAATCGGCGAAGAGGTTGTGGAGGCTGAAGGCGACCGGCCGCATCACGGGCATGACCACTCCACTTTGTCGCCCGGCCGGGCCCGCCGCCAGGCGCCCGGGCGATCAGCGGGTGCTGCCACTGCTCGCCACCAGCGCCACGGTGCACGGGCTCGGGACGTGGGTGGCCGCCGGCGCCGGCGGGCGGGCGAGGGCCACCGGGAGGACCGCGGCGGCAGCAGCGACGGGAGCAGCAGCGGTCACCCACGAGAGAAGGGGCCGGCGGGGCAGCCGGATCGGGCGTCGCGCCCGCCGGCGCGCTCGGCTGCTGTCGTCGCGCACGGCGGACAGCTGTAACAGCAGCTCCTGCGGGATGGGCCGTGACGACCGCAGTCGCAGGCGACGTGCCAGTGCCACGAGCTCGGGACGCTCGCCCGAGCAGGCTTCTTCGAAGGCCCGGCAGTCCGGGCAACGCCCCAGGTGGTGTTCCAGCCTCGAGACGTCGCCTCTCCACTGCTCGCCGTCCACGCGGGCCGAGATGGCGAGGCGCGCCTCGGTGCAGCCCATGCCCGGCGACGCCGCCTGTCTGTTCCCACGCCTCACCGGTGCCCCCCCGTCAACTCGAAGACCCGAACTGGATGGGGACGTCGGTGGTCTGGATGAGCGACCAGCCGGCGGCGAGGCTCCAGACCTTGAGCACCGTGCCGTCCCCCGCCATGGCATACGCCGGACCGCCCGCGGGGAAGGCGACGGTCTGAGTGCCGCCAGGCGGTGCCGGAAGGACGGTCCAGCCGGTTCCGGCCCCGCTGTCCGTCTCGAGAAGATCGCCCCGCGGTCCCGTCGCCAGCACGAACACCCCCCCGCTCGCCGTCGGCCCGAACGAGGCCATGGCGTCGCCGTCCGGTATCGCAGAAGGCGACGACACGGTCCATTGCCCGGCGCCGGCCGAGGAGGCCTCCACCAGGTCTGCTTCTTGTCCGGTCCCGCCCGACACGGCCACGAGGGTGTCGAGCCCGCCGTCCACCGGCCACAGACCGAGCACCTCGGCCGGCCGGCGGGCCAGCGAAGCCGGCAGCCGCGGGCCGGCCAGGCGCCATCCCCCCGGGCCGTCGCTGAGCACGCCGACGGTGCCCGGTGTCGAACAGGCTGCGCCCACCACCGCAGATCCCGAGACATCGGCGACGGCGACGAGGGAGACGACCCCGCAGGCGCGCCCGGCCGCGGTGTCGGCCAGGGCCTGCTGGTCGACCACACGGTGCCAGTCGCCGAGGGCGGCGCCACCCTCGAGCAGCTGCTCGCCGCCATCGCCGCCGGCGGCCAGGGCGAAGGCGTCGTCACTGCCGAGCGCCAGGGTGTCGGGATGGTCGGCCAGGCCGGCGTCTACCAGGCTCGTCGACCAAGAACGGCCGGCGTCGTCGGTGACGGCTGCCGGTGAGTAGGTGAGCATGTTCGAGGGCCGTACTGCAGCGACCACGGTGCCCCCGGGGCTCGAGGCCAACACGATGCCGCCGTTGGTGGCCACCCCGGTGGACTGCACCTGGTTGGACCACCCGGTGGCGCCCTGCGGTAGCTCGAACAGCTGCCAGAAGGTGTTGAGCGGCTGGTCGAGGTTGCCCATGGGGATGGTGGCCCACGTGGCGCCGGCGCTTTCGAGTGAGGTGGCGAGCGGGGTGGGCGACAGCGCGCCGCCTTGGACTGGTGTCGTGGACGAGCCGGAACTCGAGCAGGCGGCGGCCGACAACCCGAGCACCGCCATCGCCGTCGCCGGGAGAAACAGTTTTGCTGCACATCGGCGCGCGGTCACGGGTCCTGCAACGTGGTGTCGATGGCGCCGACGAGCGTGGCACTGAACGACGACTGGGTGGCCCACGTTCCGGGACCGGGATCGGCGTCGAGCACGTAGCGGGTGCGCCCGCTGCGGTCGATCACGTAGGCGATGTCGCTGTGGGCCACCATGGCGCCGGCGTCCTCGGTCTGGACCTGCACGCCATAGGCGTTCCACACCGATTGCAACGTCGGAGCCGGGCCGGTCAGGTACCGCCAGTTGGGCTCGGCGCTCAGGTGCTCCTGAGTGTCGAAGGCCCGCAGGAAGGCAGGAGCGTTGTCGATGGGATTGGCGTCGACGGCCACCATTTCCACATGGCGGGCCGATTGCCCCAGCATGTCGTCGGCCGACTTGAACTCCTGGGCGATGAGCGGGCAGTCCGAGGTGCACACCGGGTCCAGGAAGGTGAGCGCCACCACCTTGCCGCGCAGGCCGGCCAGGCTGACGGGCTGCCCGTTCTGGTCGACGAGGTCGAAGGCCGGCGCCGGGACGTCGGTGGCACCCGGGCTGCCGTTGATGGCTTCGGAGAGGATCGGGTCGGCAGTGCGGTCGACGGTGGCCCCCGCCATGGGAACCGCGCCGAGCAGCACGATGCCGACGGCGCCGAGGGCACCCGACACCCGCAGGGCGTAGGCCGGGCTGTCGGCCAGGCGTTCCGAAAGCGGCCGCCCCGGTCTCGCGACCGAGATGGGGACCACCGACAGCGCAGCCGCCGGCGGAGGCCGCACCAGCGCCAGGTAGCCGGCACCGAGGACGAGGAGCATGGGGATCATGCTGTTCGGATCGGTGCCGGTGCCACCGACGAAGCCCAGGTCCTCCACCAGGACCCAGTCGGCCAGGCACACCAGCACCGCCAGCGCCAGGGCGAGGCCGGCCGGCCGGGGTCTGGCGCGCAGCAAGCCGGCGGCCATGACGGCGAGCGCCACCACTACCGCCAGGTTCACCGCCCAGCCGTGGGCGGTGTCGAAGGAGCCGAAGGCGGCGACCCAGGAGGAAAGGAAGTGGGGCTGGGGGGTGCTCGCCATCTGCGCCACCATCCCCGGCAAGGTGCCGTTACGGCCCCCCTGCCAGAAGCCCCGGCCGGGCCAGGCCTGGAGGAGGGCCATGCCCATGAAGAACACGCCCATCGTCCGCAACACGGCGGTGGCGGTCCGGCGTGACGACCACACTCGCTCCGGCAGGGCCACGAGCGCTCCGGCGGCGCAGTAGAGGAGCACTGCCCCCGGCGCTCCGAACAGCCAGGTGAGACCGGGAGCGAAGATGCCCCCGAACGCCTCGCCGAACGCCCATACGGTGAGCCCCCAACCCACGCTGGCCAAGCCGGCGGCACGTGACCAGCGCCCGCGTGGAGCAGCGAGCAGCCACAGCCCGATGCCCACCTGGATCCACACAGTCGCCGCCGCCGCTGCCACCGGGTGGTAGCTCCACACCTGCACGCCGAAGCCGACGAGGGCGTGCACCCAGCCCGGCGACCCCGAAGCGGCCGGCTGGACCACTTGCGGGGCGAGCCCGAGGGGCATGGACACCTGGGCCTGCAGGAGCCCGTCGAAGATCCACAGCAGACCGAATCCGATGCGCAGGAAGCGGCGCGCCGCCGGTTCAGGTGGGCGGGCCGGCACCGGCCCGCCGGTAGCGCCCCCGGCGGCCAGCGCCCGGCGCAGCTGCATGCTCCGCAGGACGTTCCAGGCCACCCCCACGGCGGCCAGGATCAGCAGGACCACCAGGCCCTGGCGGACCAGCGCGGAGTGGAAGGCCGAAACGATGGTCGGGTTGGTCTGGTTCAGCCCGTTTCCCATGCCGGGCACGGCCATCCTCCTGCTCCGCTCGAGACGGTGATCCGATCCTCTGGTAGTCGTCCGGGGCTCCCGGCGAGTTCCCGCCGAACGCCACCGGACCCGTCGTCTCGACGCTTCGCGACTGGAGGCAGGCCGTGGCCCTGCCTATGGTTCGCCGTGGTGGATGCCCTCACCCGCATGGCCCTCGACGCCCGACACGGAGGCAAGGACGCCCTTCGGGGCCTCGTCGCCGGCTGCTACGACCAGGTGTGGCGACTGTGTGCCGCCCTGGTCGACGAGCAGAGCGCCGACGACCTGGCGCAGGAGACCTTCGTCCGCGCCGTCGGCGCTCTTCCGGGTTTCGGCGCCCGGGCCTCGGCGCGGACCTGGGTGCTGGCCATCGCCCGGAACACCTGCATGGACGAGCTGCGCCGGCGCGGGCGCCGGCGTCGCCGCCAGGCCGCACTGCAGCTGTCGGCTGGCAGCTCCGCCACGCTGCCGGATGCCAGTCAGGGGCCGGTGGTGGCCGACCTGCTCGGCCGGCTCGAGCCCGAGCGGCGGACCGCCTTCGTCCTCACTCAGGTTCTGGGGTTGCGCTACGAGGAGGCGGCCACGGTGTGCGCGTGTCCGGTCGGGACCATCCGCTCCCGTGTGGCGCGCGCCCGGGCCGATCTGCTCGAGCTCCTCGCCCCGAGCGGGGCTGCCGCAGAAGTCGAGTAGCAGGCCCACCGCGGCGGCCGGGAGGAGAACGGGTCTTTCGCCCTTTCTCCGCCGACGTGCCGACATGCACTGTGGCGATAGTGGGTGACTTCACCGATCTCCACAGTGAGTACGCCGAACTGCGGAAAGCGGCGCAGCAGCTTCGTGAACGGGCAGCCCGGCTTCGCTGGGAAGCGGACAGGATCCGCCTCGAATTGGACCGCTACTTCGCACGCCCGGCGCGACATCGAGCTCCTCCGTCCGCTCCGGACATGGGCTCGGACGGGTGAGCGGCTGTCTCCGACGACCGCCGGCACACGTCACTTCAGCCGTATCAGGAGGAGAGCCAGGGGCCGATGCGCTTGGGGACCTTTCCACCGCCGGCGCGCGGGGCACGGGTCCAGCGGACCGATCCCAACGGCGATGCCATCAACCGGAGCCCGGCTTCCGCCGCCATACGGGCCGCATCCGCGTGCGTGCCTCCGACGACCTGCACCTCACCGTCGCCGAAGTCGACTTCGATCTGGGTGGCGTGTTGCTGCCGCCAGATGATGGCGTGAGGGGTGCGATCACTCACTTCGTGTCCTCCTGTCGCGCCGGCCTCGTCCGAGCCCATGTTTCAACGATACGACGGCAGACAGACCAACACGCAGCGGCGGCTGCTCGTCGCTATCCGTGGGAGCGCGATCTGTATCACACCGATGGAGGATCGTCCTGCCTACGCTTCTCGCCGTGGCATGGCGTATCGCTGTTGCCAACCAAAAAGGGGGGGTCGGCAAGACCACCACCGTGCACTCCCTCGGTTACGCGCTCGTCGAGCGCGGCCGGCGCGTCCTTCTGGTCGACCTCGATCCACAGGCCTGTCTCACCTACTCCGTGGGTCTCGATCCGGGCGCTCTGGAGGTGTCGCTGCACGACGTCCTCGTGCGGCGGACCGCCCCCCGTCTCGCCAGGTGCCAGGTCCCCGGCGTCGCCGGCCTGTCGCTCCTGCCGGCCAACGTCGACCTGGCGGCGGCGGAGATCCAGCTGCTCACCCGGCCGGGCCGGGAGTACATCCTCGCCCACGCGCTGGAGGACCTCGATGCTTCGCACGACGTCGTCCTGGTGGACTGTCCCCCGTCGTTGGGCGTGCTCACCATCAACGCCCTGACGGCTGCGAACGAGGTGCTCATCCCGTTCCAGTGCGAGACGCTCAGCACTCGGGGCGTCCATCAGCTGCTGGAGATGATCGAGGACATCCGGATCTTCACCAACAGTGGGCTCCGGGTGGGAGGAGGGATCGCCACCATGTTCGACCGGCACACCTGTCACAGCCGGGAGATGCTCGACGAGGTCGTCACCAAGTGCGGCCTGCAGGTTCTGAACCCGCCCGTCCGAAAGTCCGTCCGCTTTGCCGAGGCCCCGGCCCGCAGTCGCTGCATCCTCCAGCACGCGCCCGAGTCACCTGGTGCCGATGCCTATCGGGCGCTGGCCCTGCAGCTCGACCTGGCCGCCGGCGGCGCCCCGAACCTTCCCGTTCCTCTTCGCCCCGCCGGCGAGGCCTTCCGGCAGGTGGCGCCGATCGCCGTTTCCCCCTGAGAAGGTCCGGACCGACCTCAGAGGGCGCAGGGCCCGAAGCCTGACGCCACGGGGGCCCGGCCTCCCCCCGGCGACAGCGCCGGCACGCCGGTCGGACGCCAGCGGCCGTCCATGAGGCGAAGCGTGACCGTGCTCGTCGTCACCCGGCGGTGGCCGACGCCGGCGACGTCGTAGACCCACCGCACGCGGACGACGACGCCGGCCACGGCTCGTCGCGCTCCCGTGGCGAGATCGTGGCAGCCGAGCACGCTGGCATGGCTCGTGCTCGGCCTGCCGGCGACCAGGGCCGAGGCGAGGGCGAGCGGTGACGTGGCGGCGCGCGCCTCCACGGCGGTGACCATGGACGAGGGCACCGACCGCCGGATCACCCGGTGCAGTCCCCCCGGCCGGAAAGCGGCGTCGAGGTAGGACACCGTGTATGCCGCCGCGGTGTCGGCGGCTGTTTCTTCCCCCGGAACGCCGCCGGCGGCCTTGGCGCCGTTGCTCCAGATGGCGCCCGCGGTCAACACCAGCACCGTCACCCCGGCGGCAGCGAGCGCCCACCGCCAACGGGTGTCGTCTGCGGATCTCGCCGGTGCCCGCCCTCCGAAGAAACCGTCGAGCGGGCGGGAGGTCTCGAGTCGTTCGACCCGCAACGCCGCCGAGAGCCAGGCCCTCCCCGAGGCCCGGCCTGCGACGCTGTCGCCGCACTCCGCCGCCGGCAGCGTCCTGAGCGCGACCACGAGCTGGCTCCCCAAGCCGACGCGCCGGGCACGGGCGTCGGCCTCGAACTCCTCTCGGGCGCCGTCGCGTTCGGAGGCGACGGCGACGAGGTGAGCGAGAAGCCTCGCCGGCCACAACAGGAGCCACGACACCGCCCACAGCAACTCCCGATTTCCGTTGCCGGCCCTGCCGAGCCTGTTGCCGAGAGCAGAAAGCAAAAGGACCGGCCAGCCACAGGCGACGACGAACGCTCGCCGCGCGCCGGCACCGGACTCGAGATGATGCAAGGCATGGCACAGCAGGGCGGCGAGCTCCCCGTCGTCGCTCTGTTGCAACAAGGCGGTGGTGAGCACCACATGGCGGGCGTGCACCCGGAATGTCGCTGCCGACGACTCGACGAGAAGCAGACGCGTGGGATCGGCTCCTGTGAACGGGGCACCGGCCAGCTGGGCGACGGGCGCCAGGTGTCGCAGCTCGGCCATGGTCGGGGGCCGGGCATGTCGCAGGCGCAGCAGCTGATCCTCGTGGCGCAACAACAGGGCCAGTGCGGCCAGCGCCGACGCCAGACCGGCGAAGAGCCAAGCACCGACCCACCACGGCGAGCCGAAGATGCTGCCGGCCACGGTGGCGGCGGTGCCACCTGCGCCCACCAGGGCGCCATCGAGGACGTGCCAGGGTCGGAGTCCCGACGGGGGCCCGACATGGAACAGCCCCCGCGTGTCTTTGGCGGAAAGGACGCCGATGGCCACGAGCACACCGAGCACGGCGCCGAGAGCAGCGGCCCACAAGAGCACCACGGCGCCCGTCCACGAGGCCAGGAGCGCGGTCGACGGGGTGCGAAGGTCACGCCGCAGCAGCCGTGCCGTGGACCGCACCGACGAGCGCCGGGCCACGGGATCGACGCCGGCTCCGAGCAGGCCCGTCACGGAGGGGGAAGGGGCGAGCCAGGGGGGCCGGGCCCTTCCCACCGTGGCGCCCCCGCTCATCGCTGCTCCTAGGGAGACTCGGTGGCCGAGCGCACGTCGATTCGGGCGAATTCTCCGGGAAGTTCGGAGCCGTCGGAGAGCCGTCGGAGCCGGTATCCGTCCTCGAGGTGTGCCACCACCGCGAAGCCACTTGTCCACGAGCCGAGGTACTGCGTCCTGACATTGACCTCGGTGCCCACCGGTAGCAGCTCGTCCACTTCGCTGTGGCGGGGTTGGCCCATGAAGAGCCGCCATGGCCGCCCGTTCGGTGAGCCGGTAAAGGCGGTGCTCAGAGGTTCGTCGCCGGCCATGGGCTGAATTCACCGCTGAGCATCGCGTCCCCAGTGTTCTCCTTGGACGACGGCCGCGGGGCGATACCCGGGATACGAACGCTGCCCAATCGTGCTGCGGCGATCCTCAGGCGGCTCAGCTCGGGCGCTGCCCCGGGGCACACACCCACCCTACGGGCGCCCGCCAGCCCCAGGGAGGCCCTGGCAGTACCCCTCTCAGCCGGGTCTCCCTGGAAGGGCCAGCCCGTGGTTCTCTGACAGGGAGGGCAATCCCCGAGCCATCAACGAAGGAGTCACCGATGCGTGCAGCAGTGTTCAACGGGCCGGGCTCTGTCGACGTTGCCGACCGGCCCGATCCGGTCATCGAGGAGCCGACCGACGCCATCGTCCGGGTGGTGCTGGCCTGCGTATGCGGGTCAGACCTCTGGTACTGGCGGGGCGAGTCTCCCCATCCGGTGGGCTCTATCGGCCACGAGTTCATCGGTGTCGTTGAAGAGGTCGGTGCCCAGGTCGTCACGGTCGCCGTCGGCGACTTCGTCATCGCCCCCTTCATCTTCAGCGACATGTCCTGTCCGCACTGCCTAAACGGCGCCACCCTGAGCTGTGTCCGAGGCGGGAACTTCGGCAACGGCGAGATCGACGGCGGTCAAGGAGAGGCGGTGCGAGTCCCACTGGCCGGGAGCACCCTGGTGCCGGTCCCGGGCTCGGGCCACTCAGACGCGATGCTCAAGTCGCTGCTGACGCTGTCGGATGTCATGGCCACCGGCCACCACGCCGCCGTGAGCGCCCGCGTCAAGCAGGGTGACACCGTGGCGGTGGTCGGCGACGGGGCCGTCGGCCTGTGTGCCGTCCTCGCCTCCAGGCGCCTCGGCGCCGACCGGATCATCGCCCTGAGCCGCAACCCGGAGCGCCAGAAGCTCGCCCTGGAGTTCGGCGCCACCGACATCGTCGGAGAGCGAGGCGACCCGGCCACCCAAGCCGTCCTGGAGCTAACCAGCGGCATCGGCGCAGACGCCGCCATGGAGTGCGTCGGCACGGCTCAGTCCATCGCCACGGCCGGCGCCATCGCCCGCCCCGGCTCGACGGTCGGGATCGTGGGTGTCCCCCATGGCGAGATTCCCTTCGTCGACACCTTCTTCCACAACATCGGCTGGAAAGGCGGACCAGCCCCCGCCCGGATCTACATCCCCGACCTCCTCACCGATGTCCTCGCCGGGTCGATCAACCCGGGCCAGGTCTTCGACTACGAGACCGATCTCAACCACATCACCGATGCCTACAGAGCCATGGACGAGCGGAGGGCCATCAAGTCACTGATTCGGGTGGGCTCGTGACGGCGGCCGCAGCCGTGAGCGGGCACGGGGCGATCGCATGGGCGGCCGACCAGCTCGAACGCATCGGCGACGCCCAGGAGCTGCGCTTAGCCCCCCGCCGTGACGATGGGACCCTGCACTCGTTCACCACGATGTGGGTTGTCCGAGCCAACGGCGAGCTGTACGTGCGATCTGCCGGGGGACCGAGGCGCCCGTGGTTTCGACACGCCCTGGCCAGCCACGAGGGCCGCATCCAGGCCGGTGGCGTCGAGGCGGACGTCAGCTTCGCCGAGGCCGATCCTCGCGCCCAGGACACTGTCGCCTGAAATTTTCCACACACTTGTATCCGCAAGGACCTTGGCTCCGGCCAGCTCGCCGAGGGCAGCGCCCAAATGAACAGGGATTCCTGACTACCGCGCGTCCCCTGGAGGCGAGGTATCCCGGCCACCGTCCGTTAGCGGCCCTGGAGGGTCTCTAGTGGGGCCCTGGGCCGGGGGAGCGGTCGGCCCG